>JAFIEN010000100.1 GCA_020832515.1 Rubellimicrobium sp.
GAGGTCAAGGTGCGCTCGACGCGCCCGCCGGTGCCGGCGGTGCTGCGCCCCGCGGGGCCTGACCGGGCCGAGGTCGAGCTTCTCGTCGCCGAAGAGGGGATCGCGCCGGGGCAGGCCTGCGTCTTTTACGCGCCCGAGGGAAGCCGGGTTCTGGGCGGAGGCTGGATCACCCGCGGCCGCTGAGCACCCGACCTGTGAGCGGCCGCAGGACGCCGCCCTACATCCGGGCCAGGATTGCCCGCGCCGCACGCAGACCGGGCGCCTCGCCCCCCCGCCCCAGCCGCTCCATCGTGAGCGCCATTGCGGCCCTCTGGTCACGGGAATCCTCAAGTGTGGCCAGCACGGCCCGGGCCATCGGTTCAGGCAGGCAGGCCTTGCCAAGAAACTCGGGCACGGCGCGGGTTTCGCTCACCAGATTCACGAGGGTCACCGTGTCGGTCCTGAGCACGCGCGAGGCGATCGCCCGGGTCACAGGATGGCTGTCATAGGCGATCACCATCGGCGTATCTGCCGCCGCCAGTTCCAGCGAGACCGTGCCCGAGGCCGCCAGCGCGACATCCGCCGCGGCAAAAGCCGCCCGCTTTTCGGCGGCATGTCCGGCCTGCCCGGGGTCCAGCAGAAGCGGCGGACCCGGCCAGTCGGTCACCGCCTCGCGGACCAGCGCGGCAACCGCGCCGGCGGCCGGCAGCACGATCCGCGCGTCGGGCCGCGCGGCAAGAACCCGGGCCAGCGCCGCGCCCATCCTGGGGGCAAGACGGGTCACCTCGCCCCGGCGCGATCCCGGCAGGGCAAGGATCACCGGGGCATCCCCCAGTCCATGGGCCGCCCGAAAGGCCGCCACCGCCCGAGGATCGGCCTGGGGTTCGGCAACGACCGGGTGGCCGACGAAATCGCAGGCGATCCCTGCGGCCTCCATATAGGGCGGCTCGAACGGCAGCAGCGCCAGCACATGATCGACATGGGGGGCCATCTTCGCCGCACGCCCCGGTCGCCAGGCCCAGACCGAGGGGGCGACATAATGCACGGTGCGGATCCGGGTTCGCGCGCGCACGCCTCGCGCGCCGCGCAGGCAGAAATCCGGGCTGTCGATCGTCAGAAGCACATCCGGCCGGGCCCCTGCCACCGCCTCGACCGTCTCGCGGATGCGCGCCAGAAGGGGCCGGATGCGCGGCAGGATCTCGACGATGCCCATCAGCGACAGTTCGGCCATGGGAAAGCGGCTGGCAAGGCCTTGGGCGGCCATCTCGGGGCCGCCGATACCGTCAAACCGGACCTCGGGCACCAGCTCCCTCAGCCCCGCCATCACCGCCCCGCCCAGCCGGTCGCCAGATGGTTCGCCCGCGATGACGAAGACCTTCATGCCGAAACCGGCCGGACCCAGATCGCAAGCCCCGCACGGTCGGCCCGGCGTGCGGTTTCTGCGCTGTCCAGAACCATCACCCCGCCTGCTTCGATCACGATGGCCGAAAGCCCGGCCGCCGCCGCGAGTGTCACCGTCTGCGGTCCGATGACCGGCAGATCGAGCCTGCGGTCCTGCCCCGCCTTGGGCGCCTTGTAGAGGAGACCACCCCGGGCGATGCCGCCTGCCTCCGGCAGAGACGGTGCGGGTGCGGGCACCTGACGCGGCCCGCGGCCCTGCACATGCCCCGCTGACGGCGCCTCTGGCCCGGTCAGCCAGTCGGCCCAGGACGAGATCACATCGCCCGCCGTATCCACGGCCCAGGTCAGCGGGTCGCCCGGGCCGCGCCGTCCGGACCCGGTGTCAGGCGTCTGCAGCGTCACTTCCTTTTCGACGCTTGTCGCCTGCGCCTCTGTCACGACAGGCGGCAGCATCAGACTTCGCAGCATCCAGTCCGTTCCCGGCTCCGCCTCGAGTGCCACGACCTGCCCACGCCTCAGGACACAGGCCTGCCCGACATCCGCCGCCGCCAGCGCCCGATGCACGGCCTCGGCGCGCAGGACATCGGCCAGATGCGCCTCGGTCGGCTTGGCCACCGTGAGCATGCCTTCGGGCGGCAGAAGCTCCGGGGCGATCTCATGGGGGGCGCGCAAGATGAAGCCGCGCTCCTCGAGGATCGCGACCAGAGCGCGGAGGGCACCGTCATCGCCCTCGCGCAGGGCGGCCTGGACCCGGGGAACAAGCGGCCAGGTCTCGGCATCTATCAAGGCCGGGTCGACCGCAGGCCGCCGGACCGACCCGGCCAGACAGACCTCGGTCACACCCTGGGTCTGAAGCGTCTTCAGAAAACTGCCAAGGGTCTCGTAGCGGAAGGTGATCTTCGGCAGATCGGCAGTGCCGGTGACCGGAAACCCTGCCAGTTCGCAGATCAGCACCGGCCGCCCCGCCGCCCGGAGCGCCGCGACAAGCACGCCCGGCAGCGCGCCAGACCCTGCCAGAAGCGCGATCATGCCGGGATCAGGAAGCTGCGGTCGCTCTCGCCCTGCAGGAAGGCCACCAACTCGGCCACAAGAGGGTTCTGGTTCGCCTCGGCCAGACGCGCGGCGCGTTCGGCGAAGGTCCCCTCGCCATCGCGCAGGGCCGCATAGGCCGCCCCCAGTGCGGCGATATCGTCGCGCGCGTAGCCGCGCCGCCGCAGGCCAACAAGGTTCAGCCCGCCCAGCGTCGCATCCGTCGGCTGCACAAGACAGAACGGCAGCACATCGCGCGTCACCCGCGCCAGTGCGCCGATCATCGCGCCGCGGCCGACGCGCACGAACTGATGCAGCCCGGCCAGCCCGCCGACCGTCACCTCGTCCTCGATCACACAATGGCCCGAGATGCCTGCATTGTTGACCAGCGTCACCCGATTGCCGATCCGGCAGTCATGGGCGACATGGGCACCCACGAGGATCATGCAGTCGTCGCCGATCACCGTGACCCCGTCCATGCCGGTGCCCGGATTGATCGTGACATGTTCGCGGATCACGTTGCGGGCGCCGATCCGCAGCTTCGTCAACTCACCGCCGAACTTGCGGTCCTGCGGCGCCTCGCCCAGCACGGCAAATTGCCAGATCGTTGTGCCGGGGCCGATTTCGGTGTCGCCCACCACGACGGCATGGCTGCGCAACTCGACGCCCTCATGCAGCACGACCCGGGGGCCGACATGGGCAAAGGGGCCGATGCGGACATCGGGGCCGATCCGGGCGCCCTCTTCGACAAGGGCCAGTGCATGGATCCGGGCGGAAGGGTCGATCAACGACATCACTTGGCTCCACGGCCTTCCATCATCGCGGTAAACTCGGCTTCGGCGGCAAGTTCGCCGTCGACCGTGGCGCACCCGGCAAAGCGCCAGACCTTGCCGCCGGCGCGCCCGCGCAATGTCGTGATCTCCATCACGAGCTGATCCCCCGGCACGACCTTGCGGCGGAACTTGCAGTTGTCGATCGCCATGAAATAGATCAGCAGATCGCCCCGCAAAAGCCCGAGCGAACAGCCCACCATCACCGCCGCCGTCTGGGCCATCGCCTCGATGATCGTCACGCCCGGCATGATCGGCTGGCCGGGAAAGTGCCCAAGGAAATGCGGCTCGTTCATCGTGACGTTCTTGAGCCCCGTGGCCGCGCGCGTCCCGTCGATGTCGATCACGCGGTCCACCATGAGGAACGGGTAGCGGTGCGGCAGGATCTGCTGGATCAGGTCGATATCGGCACGGGTGATCGCCTCTGCATCGGCGGTCGCGTCGTCATCCGGCGCGGCTTTCAGGGGCATGGCTCTCTCCTTCTTCAGGATACCGCAGGCAGGATCGGACAGGTGTGCGACCGGACGCGCCGTGCGCGCAACGACCGGACCAATGGTTGCGGCTTGCTATCAACCTCCTCGCCGCCCCGCAAGCCGGGCGTGATCCATCCCGCGCCGAACGGCGCAGGTCACTCGGGGGGGGGCGCATCGTCGTCAAGCGCGGTCCCATCGCCGATCGTGGCGTCGATCGCCTCGATCGCGGCATCGGTGACGTCGACGGCGCCTGCGCTCAGGATCACGCTGCGCCGGTCCATCATCACTGCAGCCCCGCTTTCCAGCATCAGCCGCGCAAGGATCGGGGTCGCTGCATTCAGAAAGCCTTCCCGCTCCTGACCAAGACGCTGCTGCAGGTCGCGTTGCTTGGCGTCCTGTTCGACACGGATCGCCTGAACGCGGATGTCGAAGGCCTCGGCCGCGGCGCGGAATTCCTCGACGGGCATCAGGGGGCGGCGCTGGGTCAGGCTCTGTTCCTCGTCGGTCAGTTCCGCTTCCAGCCTGCGGTTCTCGATGTTCAGCGCCTCGGTCTCGGCCTGAATCTCGGCGACCAGGCGCCGGCCCCAGGCGCTTTCGACAAACAGCCGCTCGGTATCGACGGTCAGGACCGGGCTTTGCAGGCGGCCCGGCTCGAAGGCGCCGCGCGGCTCGGGTTCCTGGGCATGAAGGGCAGCCGCGCCCGCCAGGGCGAGGGCGGCGGCGATGGCAGCCAGGCGGCGCATCAGAACGAGGTCGAGACCGTGAAGTCGAAGCTGCGGGGCCGGTCCAGTTCCTCGGCCATCAGCGCCTCGGTGAAGTTGAAGCGCAAGGGCCCGATCGGTGTGTCCCAGAAGATCGACACGCCGGCCACGGCCCGGGGCGTGAAATCGTTGTAAAGCACATCGGCCGAGGTCGCCCGTCCAATATCCCAGACCGATCCGTAATCCACGAAGACACCGCCCGAGATGCCGTATTCCTCGGGCAGGCCCAGCGGGAATTCGGCCTCGAGACGGGCCACGGCAAATGTATTGCCACCCAGCGCATCGCCGGTATCGGCATCGCGCGGCCCGATGCCCCCGGGCTCGAACCCGCGCATCACGCGGCTGCCCATGAAGAAACGGTCGGTCACGCGGCTGAAGCCTTCCTGATATACCAGGTGGCCGCCTTCCAGCGTCGCGCGCAGCAGCACCTCTTCGTTCAGGACACGCGTCTCGGCCGAGGCGGTGGCGGTGGTCCTGATGAAGCTTGCATCGCCCACGCCGAACTCCTGCCCGAACCGTAGGAGAACCCCGGCATTGGGATCAAGGCCACGCCGGCGGGTGTCGTAGGAATAGGTATAGCCGACCGCATTGGTCCAGATGCCCGAAAGTGCGGCTTCCTCGATGATGACGATGCTGGGATCGTCCTCTGCCTCGGGCGTATCAAGGCCACGCACATCCGTGATGTCGCTGTAGTTCAGCACGTAGAAGACCGCCAGATTGCCGAATTCGCTGACCGGGAAGGTGAAGGAGGGGCTGAAGCGGAAGACCTCGGTGTCGTAGACCGCATTCTGGTTGTCGGTCAGCCGGTAATCCAGTCCAAGCGCAAAGCGCAGGTCGCGGCCAAGGAACTGCGGCTCGGCGAAATTGAAGCTGTAGACCTGGTTGTCGGCCCCGGCCACGATCTGAAACCGCAGGCTCTGGCCCCGGCCCAGGAAGTTGCGCTCCGAGAAGCTGGCCAGGAAGGCGAGCCCGCTGTCGGTCGAGAAGTTGGCCCCGAAACTCAGCGATCCGGTCGGCGCCTCGGCGACATTGACGTCGATCACCACCTGGTCTTCGGCCGAACCGGGCCGCGCATTGACCTGTGCATCGGCAAAGAACCCCAGCGCCCGGATGCGTTCGGCGCTTTCGCGGATGGCGCGGGGGTTGAAGGGATCGCCTTCGACCGTCCGGAACTGGTTGCGGATCACCCGGTCAAGGGTGGTGGCATTGCCCTCGATGTCGATCCGCTCGACGAAGATGCGGTCGCCACGCACGAGGGCGAATTCGACATTCAGCTGCAGGTCGCGTTCGTTGCGGGTGATGCGCGGATCGACCCGCAGGAAGCGTATCCCCTGCTGCAGCGCCAGCCGTTCGAGCCGGGCCACATCCTGTTCGATCAGGACCGGCGAATAGGTCACGCCGGGCCGCAGCCGCAGGGCCTGCTGGAACGCAGCCGCATCGGCCTCGGGGATCTCGCTCGTGACGGTGATGTTGCCGAAGGTGAAGCGCGGCCCCTCTTCGACATTGAAGGTGATCAGATAGGCGTCGCGTTCCCGCGTCAGGGCCACATCCACGTTGCGCACCCGGAAATCGGCAAACCCGCGCGAACGGTAGAAATCGGTCAGCACGCGTTCGTCGAAGGCGATCCGGTCCGGGTCGAACCGGTCGGATGCGATGATCGAGCGCAAAAGCCCCGCCTGCTTGGTGCCCAGCACATTGCGCAGCCTGCCGTCCGAGAAGCTGCGGTTGCCGACGAAGGAGACGCGCTCGATCTCGGTCTCGCCACCTTCGAAGATCTCGAAGACCAGATCGACGCGGTTGTCGGGGCGCCGGATGATCGCGGGCGTCACGACCGCGTTGATCCGGCCGTCTGCGGCATAGGCGGCGGCGATGGCCGCCACATCGGCCTCGGCCTGTGCAGGGCTGTAGACCCGCCGCTCGAGCGAGCCGATCACGGCCGACAGCTGGGCGTTGCTCAGCCGACGGTTTCCCTCGAAATTGATTCGGCTGATGGTCGGGAATTCGACGACCTGGATCACCAGCGTACTGCCCTGAGGGATCACCTCGACGCTTTCGAACTGGCCCGACGCGCGGATGTTCCGGGCCGCGGCATTCAGCTCGCCCGCTGTCAGGCTTTGCCCGCGCGCGATGCCGGCGAAGGCCAGAATGGATTGTGTCTCGATCCGCTGGTTGCCCTCGACCACGACCTGGTTGAACTGGAAGGTCTGCGCAAGCGCGCCGGGGCCGGCCGAAAGGGCGACGCCGAACGCAACGGCGATCAGGCCCAGCCGCAGCGACGATCGCCTGGCCAGTCCGGGAAACGACCCGCCGAAGCGCCGGAGCGCCGCCGGGGTTGCACCGGCAAGGTTCCACAAGGCCGTCTTCGCCGTCATTGCCCGTCACCCCCTTGCTCTCGTCCAAGGGACTATCGGGATCGACCGGCCTTGTCAAAACCTTGCGTGCCGCGGTACCGGCTTGCCCGGACACTTGCCGAGGGCGGCCTCAAGGCCCGGCCCGGCACCCTTTGCCGGTCAAGGCTCAGTGGGTCCGCAGCGGCACCAGAACCGCTTCGTTCACCACGGTCCCGACCCAGGCGCCCAGCACCAGCGCAAGGATCAGAACGACCACATTCAGGATGCGGTCCCAGTTCATGTTGAACATCAGGCCAAGGCCCGTCGTCGCCTGCTGGATCGTGTCCATCGCTGTCACCGCTCCTGGAAGGGCGCCGTCAACTTCGCCCGCGCGAAAGGTGATAGCCTGCGATTATGGCACCAATTTGGCGATCTGCCGGGCGATCACCGGCAGAAAAGAATATCGTTGAGCAGGGCAAAGACCATCAGCGAAAGGATGATCGACAGGCCCGCGATCATCAGGATGCGCAGCGCCTTTTCGCCCGGCGGCCGGCCGGTCACCCCCTCATAGGCGTGGAAAACCAGATGCCCGCCGTCAAGGATCGGGATCGGAAACAGGTTCAACAACCCCACCGCCGTCGACAGGACCGCGATCAGCCGGATGAAACTGCCCACACCCTGCGCCGCCATCGCGCCCGAAGCCTCGGCGATGCCGACCGGCCCTGAAAGGTTGCAGGTCGAAATCCCCCCCGTCAGCACATGCCAGAGGCCCGACAAGGACGACAGGATGATGTTCCACATTCCCCCTACAGCGCCTGCAAGCGCCTCGCCCAGGCCGGGGCGCGCGCGCTCGACCTCGAAGAAAAGACCGCCCGAGATGCCCATCAGCCAGCGCTGGGTAAAGCCGCCCTCGCCATCGGGCAGATCGTCATATCGGGGGGCCACGTCGAAGCGCAGCATCTCGCCCGCGCGCCAGACATCCAGAGCCAGCACCCGCCCTTCCGAGGCATTGACCGCGTCGATCAGCTGGTCGAAGGCAAAGACCGGCACGCCATCCCCCGCCGTGATCACATCGCCCGGCCGTATCCCCGCCCGCCAGGCCGGCGAGTTGGGGTTGATGCTGCCTGCCCGGGGCACAAGCGGATGCGGCCCCTCGACCACCATCTCGCGCCCGTCGCGGCGGATGGTGTAATCCATCCGCGCCTCGAGCGGCAATGCATCGCGGTCGAACTCGATGCCCCCCGGGGCGCTGACGGGCAGGCCTGCAATCGCCAGCACCTCATCGCCCGGGCGCAGGTCACTGGCAAAGCTTTCGGGCAGGGGCACAAGCTCGGTGATGCGCACAGGCTCGACCGGGCGGCCCTGGGTCAGGGCAAGGCCGAAAAGGATCATGACGGTCAGGATGAAGTTGAAGACCGGCCCCGCCGCCACGGTCGCCGAGCGCGCCCAGAGCGGCGCCCCCAGCATGGTGCGGCGGCGCTCGGCCGGGTCCACGTCATCGACCGAGCCGACCGAGGCGGCATTGGCATCGCCCAGGAACTTGACATATCCGCCCAGCGGCAGGGCCGCGACCTGCCAGACCGTGCCGTGCCGGTCGGTCCGGCGAAAAAGGACCGGGCCGAAGCCCAGCGAAAAGACCTCGGCATGGATGCCCGACCAGCGGCCCACGATGTAATGGCCGTATTCGTGGATCGCGACGATCACCGACAGGGCCAGAATGAAGGCAAGAAGCGTGAAGCCAAGATTGCCGAATTGCGGCAGCAACTGCGTCAACTGCGAAGACCTTTCCCAGATTCGACCGCATCCCCGGCCGCAAATTGCGTGACGACCTCGGCGGCGCGGTGTCGCGCCAGCAGATCCGTCTCGAGGACTGTATCTAGGTCAACCGCGGCATTTTGCAGCCCGTCCTGCGCTGACATTCTGTCAAGGGTGCGTTCAACCACCCCGGCCATCGCCAGAAACCCGATCCGCCCGGCGATGAAGGCATCGAGCGCGCATTCCTTGGCCGCGTTGAACGCCGCACCATGCAGACCGCCCGCCTCCATCACCGTCCGCGCGATGGCAAGCGCCGGATAGCGCGCGGCTTCGGGGGCGCGGAAGGTCAGCGTGCCGATGCGCGCAAGGTCCAGTCGCTCGACCGGCAGGTCGCGTCGTTCGGGCCAGTGCAAGGCATAGCCTATGGCATGGCGCATGTCGGGCGGTCCCACATGCGCCATCAGCGCCCCGTCCCGAAAACCCACCAGCGCGTGGATCAGGCTTTCAGGATGGATGATGACCTCGATCCGGTCGGGTGAGATGCCAAAGAACTCTTTTGTTTCGATAAGTTCCAGCCCCTTGTTGAACATGCTGGCACTGTCGATCGTGATCCTTTGTCCCATGTCCCAGTTGGGATGGGTCGAGGCTTCGGCAAGCGTCGCCCCCGCCAGCCGCTCCAGCGGCCAGTCGCGGAAGGCCCCGCCCGAGGCGGTGATGACGATCCGTTCGACTGCGTCAAGGTCTTCGCCGGTCAAGGCCTGGAAGATGGCGGAATGTTCGCTGTCCACCGGCAGGACGGTGGCGCCGGTCCGTCGGGCAAGGTCCATGACGAGTTGGCCCGCCGTCACCAGCGTTTCCTTGTTGGCCAGCGCAAGCGTCCCGCCGCGCCGCAGCACCTCGATCCCCGGGACAAGGCCTGCCGCGCCGACGATTGCAGACATGACCCAGTCGGCCGGCCGGGCTGCGGCTTCGGCGACAGCCTCCGGCCCGGCCGCGGCCTTGACCTCGCTTCCCGAGAGAAGGTCCTTGAGATCATTGTAGAGCGCAGGCTCGCTGGTCACGGCAAGGCGCGCGCCAAGCCCGATCGCGTCCGCGGCAAGCCGGGCGATGTTGCGCGCGCCGGTCAGCGCCTCGACCCGGTAGTCGCCGGGGGACCGCGCGATCAGGTCGATGGTGTTCTGCCCGATCGACCCCGTCGCTCCAAGTATCGTGACTGACCGCATCTGTCAGCCTCTCAGAATGCCGCGCCGGGGCGGCCGGTGAGCAGATAGAGCGCCAGCAGGAAGAGCGAAGCCCCAAGAAGCGCGTCGAACCGGTCGAACAACCCGCCATGGCCGGGGATGAGGTTCGAGGAATCCTTCACCCCCATCCGGCGCTTCAGCGCGCTTTCCGCGATGTCGCCCATCTGGCTGGCAAGGCTCAGCGCCATCGAGACAAGGATGATCTGCGCCATCGGCACGGCCGCGATACGGCCGAACAAGGCCCCCACGACAGCCGCAGCCAGCCAGCCGGCGACCGTCCCGGCCCAGGTCTTTTTCGGGCTGACGCGGGGCCAGAACTTCGGCCCTCCGATCAGGCGCCCGGCGAAATAGCCAAAGACATCGGTCGCCACCACAACAAGGATCATCCAGAGGATCCATGTCACGCCATATTCGGCGCGAAACCAGACCAGCCCCCAGCCCGCAACCTGTATCCCGAGCGCGAAGGCAAAGAAGGTGATCCGCTCACGCGCCAGAAGTGCGGTCCCTGCCAGCGGCACCACAAGAAACAGCAGCAGGCCCCAGTCCGAGGTGAAGGAGAGCTGCCCCGACATCACGCTTGCGGCAAGCGCCGACAGCAGCATGCCGCGCGTGGGCGCGTCGGCAACGATCATGGTCCACAGTTCCCAGATCATCACCGCGGCGGCAAAGACCACAAGCATCTGGAACCACGGCCCGCCCAGAAGGACGGCGGCCGAGCCGACCAGCACCATCAGCCCGCCCGAGACGATCCGCGGCTGCAGATCGGCCCATCTTCCGCCCGGCCCGGGCGCGCCCATCGTCAGGCGCTGACCGCCCCGAAGCGGCGGTCGCGGGCGGCATATGAGGCGACGATACGCGCGAATTCCGCGCGGGTGAAGTCGGGCCAGAGCGTGTCGACGAATTCGTATTCCGCATAGGCCGATTGCCAGAGCAGGAAGTTCGAGATCCGCGCCTCGCCCGATGTGCGGATCACGAGGTCCGGATCGGGAAGAACACGGGTATCGAGGAACCTTGCCAGCGTCTCGGCGTCGACATCCTGATGTGTCAGCCGGCCCATCTCGATCTCGTAGGCAAGGCGCTTGGCGGCCCGGGTCACCTCGTCGCGGCCACCATAATTGAGGGCGATGGTCAGATGCACCTTGTCGTTGCCCGAGGTCAGCAGTTCCAGCTCGTCCATCAGCGAGACAAGCTTGTCGTCCAGCTTGATCCGGTCGCCGATGAAGCGCACCCGGACGCCGGATTTCAGAAGCTCGCGTGCCTCGCGCTGGATATAGTGGCGAAAGAGGCGCATGAGCCCCGCGACCTCGGTCTGGGTGCGCTTCCAGTTCTCGGTCGAGAAGGCGAAGATCGTCAGATACTTGACGCCCAGATCCGGGCAGGCCTCCAGCACCTCGCGGATGCGTTGCGCGCCCGCGTGATGGCCGAACAGACGCGGCCGGCCGCGCATCTGCGCCCAGCGGCCGTTGCCGTCCATGATGATCGCCACATGTTCCGGCCCACGTGGGTCCTGCCTCTCGCCCGAATGCGGCGCAAGTGGCGGGGTGATCTGGTCCTGACGGGCCATGCGGCCTCCTTCCCGGGGGTTTCTGGCCGCAGGTCAGACCTGCATGATCTCGGCCTGTTTGGTTTCCAGCGTCTGGTCGACCTGCTTGATGAAGCGGTCGGTCAGGTCCTGCACTTCGCCTTCCCAGAACTTGGCATCGTCTTCGGAAAGACCGTCGGCCTTGGCCTTCTTGACCTGGTCCATCCCGTCGCGCCGCAGGTTGCGGATCGCGATCCGGGCGCTTTCGGCATATTGGGCGGCGACCTTGGTCAGTTCGCGGCGGCGTTCCTCGTTCAACTCGGGGATCGGCAGCATGATGATCGTGCCGTTGGTCTGGGGATTGATGCCAAGGCCCGAATCCCGGATCGCCTTTTCCACCTTCGAGACCATCCCCCGGTCCCAGACATTGATCGTGACCATGCGCGGCTCGGGCACGTTCACGGTGCCAAGCTGGTTGACCGGAGTCATCTGGCCATAGGCCTCGACCTGCACGGGCTCGAGCATGGAGCCCGAGGCCCGGCCCGTCCGCAGCGAGGCAAGCTCGGTCCGCAGTGACGCAATGGCACCATCCATCCGCCGCGTCAGATCGTCGGTATCAAGTTCGAAGTCGTCTGCCATTCGCGTCTGCTCTGCACTGTCCGGCCCTGCACCGGGGCGATTTTGCCGGTTTTGTCCGCTCTTACGTCAAGCCTGCCCGTTTGTATAGCGCCAAGGGCCGCCACGGTTACCGTCCCGCAGGGCCTCGGCGAAATCAAGCCAGGGAGCGGCGGTCGCCATGCACGGTCGTATAGGTTCCCTGCCCCGCCAGGATGCCGCGAAAGCCGCCCGGCTCGTCCAGCGAAAAGACGATGATCGGCAGGTTGTTGTCGCGCGCAAGCGCGATGGCGGTCGCATCCATGACGCCCAGATGCCGCTCGAGCACCTCGTCATAGCTGACCCGGTCGTAACGCTTCGCATCGGGGTGCTTCTTGGGGTCCTTGTCATAGACCCCGTCCACCTTGGTGCCCTTGAAGATCGCCTCGCAGCTCATCTCGTTGGCGCGCAGGGTCGCGGCGGTATCGGTCGTGAAGAACGGGTTGCCGGTGCCGGCGGCGAAGATGCAGACCCTCTTCTTCTCGAGATGCCGCACGGCGCGGCGGCGGATGTAGGGTTCACACACCTGATCCATCGGGATTGCGCTGATCACCCGGGTGAACACCCCCAGCGCCTCGAGCGCGGCCTGCACCGCCAGCGCGTTCATCACCGTGGCCAGCATCCCCATGTAATCGGCCTTCCTCCGCTCCAGCCGCTGCGCGCTGCCCTGACGGCCCAGGAAGATGTTG
>JAFIEN010000101.1 GCA_020832515.1 Rubellimicrobium sp.
AGTCCCAGGAGTGGGTGGACGCAACAACCGGTCTGGCGTGTGGTCAGACGTGACCGGAGGGTGCCAACCGGGTGCGAGCATCGGTTCAATCGTCTGCGACGTACCTGTAAATCGACGCGGCATAGGCCGGAGTAACGAACCCATCCTCGACGTCAGCGGCGACTGCATCGCGGGGCCGGTCACGGGGATCACCGTAGCCACCGCCATTACCGGTGACCATCCGAACGACCTCGCCCTCGGCAATAGGCAGCCGAGCGGTGGTGCCGTACTCCTCCTCGGTACCGTCTGCGCGCAAGATAACGATCCGGTTGGAGGAGCCCTCGCAACCGCCCGCAACGCCCCACGGCCGGCTCAGGTGTCGCCCAAGGATCGAGGTCAGCCAAGCCGGCGACAAGCATCGGTACTCGATCACCAAACCCTTGCCGCCCCGGTGCTTCCCAGCGCCGCCGTCTTCGGGGTTAAAGCCGTATCGCTCGACCCGCACGCCGTATCGCGTCTCGGCCACCTCGATGGGAATGTTGTAGGTTTCTCCGTTTGCCTGGCAGAACTGCCCGCTGTCACCGTCGCTATCGCGTCCGGCACCCCAGCCCCCGGCCAGCGGCTCGACCAGCAGGTAGAACTCCTGCGTATCGGGGTGCGTGCCCCACAGGTTGGTCGACCCGACGGTCAGGTAGCCGCCGGCGGGGAGGCGGTCAGGCACATGGGGCGCCATGGCCTGCCAGACCAGGTCGATCACGTAGTTCCCGGCCTCCCAGTAGACAGAGGTTGGCGCAGGCCGGATCGCCGTGAACAGCGTACCGTCTGGGCAAACCACCTCCAGCGCGCGAAACATGCCTCCATTTACGGGAACATGCGGGACAGTGCAGGCTACGAATACAGCGCGCGCGAAAGAGTGCATTCCCGACCGGGTAGTGTTGATGGAGCCGGGTGCTTGAGGGTCGGTCCCGGTATAGTCGATCTTGAACCGGTCATCGGTGATCGTCACGGTCACCTGAGCTCGGAACGGCCCGTTCCCCAAACCGTCCCCGTCGATCTGCGCCTCTGCCGTGAACTCCCCCTTGGGCAATCGCGCCAGCTCCGCCCTGACCATGCGATCGCCATAGTCGAGAATGCGCGCCATGGCTTTGACCACGGTCTCGCGGCCGTACCGCGAAACAAGCTCGACAATGCGGCGCTCGCCGACGCGGTTGGCGGCGATGCTGGCCCACATGTCTCCCAGCGTCATGTCGGGCAGTCGGACATTGGCCGCGATCATGTCGACCAGAGGATTGTTGAGCACGCCCCGGTCGAACAGTTTCACCGTGGGGAACATCAGGCCCTCCTGATACACCTCCGTCGAGTCGGTCAGGTTGCCGCCGGGAGCCATGCCTCCGACCTCGGTCCAGTGGGCCTTGTTCGCCACGAAGGCCACCAGTACACCGTCGCAGAACACCGGCAGAACCAGCGAGACGTCTGACACATGGGTGCCGCCACCGCCATAAGGGTCGTTGGTAATGAAGATATCGCCCTCGTGGATGCCGTCGGCGCCAAATTTCTCCAGAACCGCTCGCACGGCTGAATCCAGCGTTGCCATGAACAACACCACGCCGTTGCCCTGCGCGACCAGATTGCCGCGGGCGTCGGTCACCCCGACCGCGAAGTCGAGGATCTCGTAGATGATCGGACTCATGCTGGTGCGCTGCATTGCGGCGAACATCTCGTCACCGACCGCCACGAGGGCATCCTTCAGAATCTCGTAGGTGAAATAGTCATCATCGAGCATCGGCGTCGGCTCCCTCGGGGCGTGGGTTGCAACAGGCATGCCAATTGGTCGGGGACGTGGCTACCCGAGGCGGCACACCAAGGCTACAGGATGCGACTGCATGGGGGCAGCGCGGCAAGAAGGGGCAAGTGCCGGTGGATGGCGGCTCGGCTGCCGTAGCCGTGACGTCCCAGTCCCACGCAGGTTTCAGCGCCTCCTCCTCCTCCGACAACACAGGAATCGAGGACAGAAGCATGGTGGTATAACGGTGTCGCGGCGCGCGGAACAGTTCGGGCGTCGTGCCGTGCTCCACCACATGGCCACGGTAGAGAACCGCCACCTCGTCCGCTATGTTGCGCACCACACTCAGGTCGTGAGTTATGAACAGGTATGTCAGCCCGTAGCGCGCCTGCAGATCGACAAGAAGGCGCAGGATCCGAGCCTGAACCGACACGTCGAGTGATGATGTCGGCTCGTCGAGCACGATGACGTCGGGCTTGGACGCCAAGGCCCGCGCCAAGGCCACCCGCTGCCGCTGGCCGCCGGACAGAGAATGGGGGTGCCGCTCCATGAAGTCAGACGGGATCCCGACGATCTCCAGCAACTCCGCGATGCGCTCACGCCGCTGCCGACGCGGGCCACCGTCGTGGATCGACAGCGGCAGGTCGAGGATCTGCCGCACTGTCCGCTTTGGATTCAGCGTGGTGTAGGGGCTTTGCTGCACAACCTGAATCCGGCGCCGCATCTGGGTGTCGCGCCGCGCCGGCATGTCGCGCCCCTCGAACAGAATGCGGCCCGATGTCGGGGTGTCGGTGCCCAGAATCTGGTTGCCCAGCGTGGTCTTGCCCGAGCCTGATTCGCCCACGAGCGCGAGAGTCCGCCCGCGGCGGATATCTAGTGACACGCCAGCCAGCGCATGAATCGTTCCGGATCTCATCACAAAGTCGCGCCACAGATCCTCGATCCGGATAAGGACCTCGTCCCCGGCAGGGTAGGCGGCGGCCGCACTTCTCACAGGACGCACCTCACCCTGTGGCCCGGCGCCGGTTCGGCAAATGGTGGATCGACGCATTCGGAGCGTTGATGGGGGCATCGAGGACGAAAGCGGCATCCGACCGGCGGGTCGGTGTAGTCGGGAACCCGTCCCGGGATCGGTTCCGGCAGTCTCTCTCCGGTCAGGCGGGGCACGGCTGCCAGAAGCGCCTTGGTGTAGGGATGTCTCGGCGCGGAAAATAGGGTCGCAGTATCCGCCTCCTCCACGATCGTGCCCGAATACATTACGTAGATGCGCTGTGCGAACCGTCGCACCACACCAAGATTGTGCGAAATCAGCAGGACTGCCGCGTCGACATCCGCACAAAGCTCGGTCATTAGCCGCAATGTTTGTTCCTGAACGGTGACGTCCAATGCCGAACCGGGCTCGTCCGCGACAACGACCTTGGGCCGGTTGATCAACGCCATGGTGATCAGGACGCGCTGGTTCAGCCCGCCACTCAGCTGGAACGGATAGGACGACATCACACGCTCGGGATCGTTGATATGCACCTGACGCAGCCCGTCTGTGGCAAGCCCCTGCGCGTCGGAACGCGACTTCGATGGGTTGCCGCGCCGTATCGCCGTGACAAGCTGGTCGCCGACGGTGAAGACAGGGTTCAGCGCCGCGCCCGGGTCCTGGAAGATCATACTGATCTGCCGCCCGCGGACACCCTGCCAACCGCGCCGGCGAAGCGACAGCAGATCCGTACCGTCCAGTATGATCCGCCCCTCGGCGCGCATGCTGCGCGCCTCCATCAGCCCCAGCGACATCATTGCCGTGCTGGACTTTCCGCAGCCGGATTCGCCTACCAGCGCGACCCTTTCGCCGGCACGCAGGTGCAGGTTCACCCCATTAAGGATGTGGGCCTCGCCCTCGAACTGGCGGATCCGAAGATGCAGGTTCTCGATGCTGAAGACAGGGTCTGTGCTCACATTCCGTCTCCAAACATGCTACGCAGGCCGTCACCGACGAGGTTGAAGGCCAGCACCACCAGCAGAATGGCGAGCCCCGGAAACACTGGCATCCACCACATGTCTGGAAGGTAGCCCGCACCCTCGGCCACCATCGAGCCCAGATCGGGGGTCGGCGGCTCGACACCAAGGCCGAGGAAGCTGAGCGCTGAGGCCACGAGGATTACGAAGCCTAGATCCAACGTGAACTTGGTCAGGATCGACGGCACGAGGTTTGGCAGAATCTCCCCAAACAGTACCCAGGAATGGGAGGCTCCGACTACCTGCGCGGCAACGACATACCCCTCGTTCCGAATGGCGCGCGTCTGGTTGTATACCATTCGCGTATACCACGGCCACCACAGCACGGCCAGCGCGATCAGCCCGTTGATAAGCGTACGGTCCAGAACACCAAGAACGGCCATCGCCAGAACGAGGGCGGGGATGGCGAGGAAGACGTCAGTAATCCGCATGATCACCGCGCCGAGACGGCCGCCGGCATAGCCCGCTATCATCCCCAAAGTCACGCCGAGCGGCACTGCAAGGCCAAGCACCACGATCCCGACAGTAAGGGAGATCCGATAGCCGTAAACGACTCGGGTAAGCACGTCGCGCCCGACCAAATCAGTGCCGAACCAGTGGCTTGCACTAGGAGGCTGGCTCATGTTGCGGAAGTCAACGAAGCTACTCGCGTGCTCCGGAAATGGCGTTACGAAGGGAGCCAAGATTGCAGCCAAGGTGATTGCCGCCAGCAGCACCAGCCCAAGTACCGCCATCGGCTCGGCACTGAAGCGGTACCAGGCACGCGACTGAAAGCGACGCGCCATCATTGGTTCTGATACAGGATGCGCGGGTTCATGTAGGCGACAATGATGTCGATGATCATGTTTATGATTAGGAAAAAGGCCGAGATCACGAGGATCGTCCCGACGATCCCATTCAAATCCTTGCGGATGATGACCTCGACTCCGTAGCGGGCCATCCCGGGCCAAGCGAAGACCTTCTCGACCAGAAAGGCGTTGCCGAGCATGATGGCGAAGTCCAGCCCCAAGATCGTCAGCGTCGGCACCATCGCGGGACGCAGCGCATAGCGATAGGCAATCTCGCGTTCAGTATAGCCGAAGGCGCGCGCCAGCTGGATGTACTGGCGGCCGTAGACCTCGGACATGTTTGCCCGCGTCAGCCGGGCCGCGGTGCCAAGCCCGCCCATGGCCAACGCCGTCGCCGGCAGTGTGATGTGCCTCAGCGCATCCCAGAAGGTCGCCCACATCCCGGCCAGCGCCGAGTCAACAAGCAGGAGACCGGTGATCTGAGGCGGTAGCACGGCATCGCGTGACAACCGCCCGGCGATGGGCAGGATGTCCAAGTGGAACGCGAACAGCAGCATGAGGAAGATCCCCCAGACGAACGACGGAGTGACGACACCCAGTAGCGCCAGCAGATTGGCCGCGATGTCTAAGCCGGAATGGCGATAGCGCGCGGCAAGGATTCCTAGAGGCACGCCCACCACCGTCATGATAAGAGCCGCGGCAAGGACCAGCTCAAACGTTGCGGGAAGCGTCGACAGGATGTCCTCGGTCACCGGCCGACGGGTGTAGAGCGACGTGCCCAGATCGCCCTGGACAAGGTTCTTAATGAAGTTGAGATATTGGACAGTGATCGGCTCGTTCAGTAGCAGCCGGTCGCGCATGGCCTCGACTTGTTCGTTCGAGGCCATGGGACCCAGCGCAATGCGGGCAGGATCTCCCGGGATCAGACGTGCGATACCGAAGATCAGGATCGACACACCGAAAAGAACCAAGAGCGATCCAAGGACACGCCCTGCAATGAAGCGCCAGATAGTCAAGGTATTGTCGGCTCCGTGGACCGTGAACCGGGTGTGCCGGCGATCCAGAGGCTCGCCGGCACCATGACCCGAGTCATTGCATCTGCATTTCGCGGAACATGAAGTTCATGCCCTGCACCGAGTAGGTCTGTCCGGCTTCCTGCAGCGCGGGGACGTGGACGACATCGCGAATAGGGAACACGCCCACCAGTTCATAGGCGAAGATCGACACTTGATCCTCCACGAGTTTCTGGCCCAGTTCGCGGTAGATCTGCGCCCGGGCCTCAGGGTCGGTCTCGGTGCGGCCCGCCTCGATCATGCGGTCCACCTCATCGCTCATGACCCAGTCGACCGAGGCCCAGGTCCCCGCCGCGTCGCTGTGATACATTGTGTAGAGCATCGAATCTGGATCCGGCGTCGTCAGGATGAAGTTCACGGGGCTGACATGCGGTGTCCGCTCCGCGCTGGATGCTAGTTCCGTGAACATCGCCCAAGGCGTCGTCGTGATCGTCGTGTCGAAGCCAAGCTGCCCGAGGTTGAGCTGCATCATCAGCTGGATGCGCTCCTGGATGGGATTGCCCGCGACCCAATTCAACTGGATCTGGAAATCGCCCGCATCATACTGGCACAAGTCAAGTTCCGCGCGCGCGGCGTCCAAGTCAAAGCGCCCCGTCGGGATACCCTCATCTGCCCCGAGCAGTCCGAGCGGCAGCGGTCCGTGGGCGGGACGGCCGAAAGCGATGTCGTCGGTGATCTGCGTCAGTTCCAGGATCGACTCGTAGTCGAAGGCATGGGCGAAGGCCCGCCGGCAATGCACGTCATCAAGCGGGGCCCGCTGATTGTTCAGTTTCAGGTAGAAGGACGAGATTCCAGCCTCGGTGCCAAGCCCAACGCCGTCGGTCGCTGCTACGGCGGCCTTGATCTCCGGCGCCATCCACTGGTCGCCAATGTCAAGCTCGCCTCGGGTGATCAGAGCGCGCAGGGTCGCAGGCTCGATCGAGTATTGCAGACGCACTATGTCCGGCGCGGCCTCGGGCACACCAAGGAAATACTCATCGTTCTTTGCCATCACCGTCAGGTTCTGCGGATCATGGCTGTCGATGGAATAGGCTCCGGTGCCGGCCGAGGTAGTGGACAGGAAGGCCTGGCCGTAATCGCCCATCTCGCCGTAATCACCATCCTCCAAGTTTGCCATCACCGTGTCCTTGTCCACGACCGCAAGTCGAACAAGCGAACCAAGGAACGGCGCATATGGCCCGCTCAGCGTGATCGCGACGGTCTGCGGATCGGGCGCCTCGACGCTTTCGATCACACCGCCAAAGAGGCTGGAGAAGCCTTGCCCAAGCGCGATCATCCGCTCGAGCGAGAACACTACATCCTCGGCCTCCATCACCTCGCCGCTGAGGAACCGGACATCGTCGCGCAGCGTGAAGGTGTAGGTCGTCCCGTCGATCGACCAGGATTCGGCCAAGTGGGGCAGGATCTCGGTGCCGCCTGCCTCCGGGATCACCAGCGTGTCGTAGAGATTGTAGAACAGAATGGAATCGGCGTAGTCGGTCGCCTTCGCGGGGTCGATCTCGCCGATCGCGTGCTCGTCGAGCGTCAGTACGGTCTGCGCCACTGCCGGCGCCGCAGCCAAGCTGGCCAGCAGCACCGCTGAGGCTGTCGCCTGAATTGATCTCCCAAGTATTGTCATTGTCGTCTCCGTTGCTGCAGGTCAGTTTCTTTTCCGCCTTGCAGGCGGCTCTCATTCAGGTATCGCTTTTCTCCCGGTCTGGCATCGCGGACCGCGGGGCGGCGACCGAGCCGGACCTGGGCCGCGGATCGACGATCCGGATGCCCACCTTGGGCTCCGCCTCGAAAAGCCCCCAGCGGTCGATCTCATCCTCCGGTGGCGGCGCACTGCCGCCCGCCCGGCTCGGATACCATCCAAGTCGCCGAGCGGTATCGGCCAAGAACTCGGCATATTTCGTCGGCGCCAGCATCGCATCCAATACCGGCACCCCAAGCTCCGCGCTCAGGGTCGCGTGCAGGCCGAACCCGGCCGTGCAGCCAAGGACGAGCACCTCGGCGCCGTCCTGCTCCACACAATCCCGCCCGACTTCCAGCATGCGGGGCAACACGTCGGGCGAGGTTTGCTGTTCCCACACACTCAGGCCAACGGCGCGCATCGAGGCCATGGCATGGTCGCGGCCATAGATTCTGACATTCTCGCTCATTTTCGGGATGTTCTTGGGCGTACCGACAAGCACCGAGAATCGGTTGCCCAACTGCATCGCCATGTCGGTGGCCGCCTGGCACGGCGCGGTGACCACCGCTCGGCCCGACAACTCGCGGGCCTCGCGCAGGCCGATATCGTAGAAACAGCCAATCACGAAGCCGTCGTACTCCCCCGACCCAGCTCGGACATGCCGGATGATGTCAGGCAGGATGAGCCCCTCGTAGGCGTGAAAGTCGATGTGGCGCGGCCGGTGGGCGGCGAGCGAAATCAGGTCGATCCGCGTTTCCTCTGATACCGCCGCGGAGAGGTGCTTCTGCATCTCGACGGCGAAAGCTTCCGACCCATCGGCCGCGTCGCTTCCCACGACGTGAAGATAAAGCAATCGGGTCATCCGGGCGTGGCTCCTTCTGGCGTTGCGGCACTGCGCGTAACCCGCAAATTGCCGAATTCGTCGACCCGGGCGCGCCAGCCGGGGGGCACGATCAACGTCGTCGCCGGCTCCTCCACGACGGCAGGCCCGACCAGCACATGACCAGCCGCAAGCCGATGGCGGGCGTAGATCCGCGCCGAGTGGATCCCTCCTTCGTCAAAGTCGACCTGCCGCGTTGCGTCTGCCTGTGGTTCCTCGCCTTCCGGTGCAGGCGCTATGCGGGGGATTTGAGGCGCTGCAACGAGCCCCCGTCCCGAGACATGAAAGTTCACGATCTCGACCGGGGCGACCAAACGAAACGAGTACGCGCGATCGTGCTCGGTATGGAAGCGGTCGGTCCAGTCGGCAACGGCCGCTGCCGTCACGGCCCCGCCCGGCAGCGCCACTTTCACCGTATGCTCTTGGCCCTTGTAGCGGAAGTCGGCCCAGCGTTCGATGACGACCCTGTCCTCCGAGACGCCGTCGTCCCGGAAATCCGACGCCGCCGTCGCAACCATCTCAGCGAACACGTCGTCGAACTCCGCGGCGTCGGCCGCATCGAGGCGGATGACGCGGGTGCGCACGTAATCCCTGCGCAGGTCCGACATCAACATGCCCCAGGCAGAGAACACCGCAGCGTTGGTTGGCACGATGATCTCGGGGATGCGCAACTCGTTGGCAAGCGCTACAGCGTGCATCGCGCCGCCGCCGCCGAAGGCGACCAGCTTGAAATCGCGGGGATCATATCCGCGATTGATGGAGACGAGCTTGAGCGCCTTGACCATGTCGGCATTGGCTATCCGAACCACGCCGCGCGCCGCCTCATGGGCATCGACCCCTAGGCTTTCGCCAAGCTCGGCGAAGGCAGCGCGCACTGCGTCCATGGCCGGGATAACCTCGCCGCCGAGGAAACTGTCGGCGTGGATCCGTCCGATCATAAGGTGCGCGTCGGTAGTTGTCGGCTGCGTGCCGCCGCGGCCATAAGCGACCGGCCCGGGAGAGGCACCGGCACTTTCCGGCCCGACATGGAGCTTTCCCCCCTCGTCCAGCCACGCAATGCTACCGCCACCGCTACCGATTTCCACGATGTCGATCACGGGCGTCCGGATCGGATAGCCCGGAGAGATCCGCGTGCGCTCAATAACATAAGCGCTTGTGACATTCGGCGTATAGCTCTCGATCAGCGAACACTTCGCTGTCGTTCCGCCGACGTCAAGCCCGATCAGGTTGGGCTCGCCAAGTGCCTTGCCCAAGGCGACCGCGCCCAACATCCCGCTAGCCGGACCGGATTCGATCATGCAGATCGGGTTGGCGGCCGCCGTCTGGATGGTCGCGATGCCGCCGTTGGATTGCATGATGTTCGGCCGACCCGGCAGGCCTGCGGCGCTCAGTTTCTGCTCGAGCAAGGCGAGGTAGCGGTTCGCGACCGGGTGGATATAAGCCGACAGCACCGTCGTGCTCGTCCTCTCGTACTCCCGCCACTCGCGGGTGATCTCGTGCGATGCGAGAACCGACAATCCGGGCGCGAGCGCACGAATCCGCTCGACAACGCGTTTTTCGTGGTCGGGATTCGCATAGGCGTGCAGGAAACAGACAGCTACGGCGCCCACATCCTCCTGACGGAAGACATCGACAAGTGCATCGACCTCCTCCAGCGCGAGCGGTATCACCACTGCGCCTCGATAGTCGATGCGCTCGGTTATCTCCAGGCGCAACCTGCGCGGAATGAAGGGTGGCGGCTTTCGAAAGTTGAAGTTGAATAGATCAGGGCGGTTGCCTCGCGCAATTTCGAGCACGTCGCGAAAGCCTGCGGTCGTCACCAAGCCCGTTTTCGCGCCGCGGCGGGACAGCAGTGCGTTGATGATGACGGTCGAGCCATGCACGAAATGAACGAAGCAGGATGGGTCCGCCCCGGCCTTACGGATTGCGTTGAGCACCCCGGTCTCGAAATCGGGCGGCGTGGAATCTACCTTCGCCACGCGTATCACATCTTCAGGGCGGGCCGCCGTCTCGTCAAACACGACGATATCCGTGAAGGTACCCCCGACATCCGTAGCTACACGCATGGCGACTGCCGCCCAAGCTGCCTCGCAGCTATGCCGATCATCCAGTCACTCGCGACTGCTGCCGGCTCGGAGCCCTTGGCGAGGCGTTCGGCGCACACACCGCACCGATGGGGACCTTGGCGAACTCGTCCAGCAGGGTTTGATGGTTGGCCGACGTGTTTAACTGTCCACAAGATCGGCATGAGGCCCCTTCATACATTTCGACACGTCGCCAGAAGAAAGGTAGGCACGTCGCACAGACTGTCGACGCGAGATCGTATTGCCTTTTCTCAAACTCTCATATATTCGCGTGGTATGCAAGAATGTTCTGATAATCTTAGTATTTGCAGCAGGCCGCCCTTCGTTCTCAGGAATGCAGAAAAGTTGACTGCTTCTGATAGCGTGACGGCAGAGACCCTGGGCGTTCGCGTCAAGCAGTTGCGGACCGAACGCGGCTGGACCCAGGCCCGGCTCGCGGACCTGAGCGGGCTGTCTCATTCCGCCCTGTCCAAGGTCGAGAACGGCCACCTCTCGCCCACCTTCGAGACGTTGCTGCGGATTGCCGAGGGGCTGGAGATCGACCTTTCGCGTCTTCTGGCCACCTCGGGCCCGTCGGCGCGGCGCACCCGCCGGGCGGTGACCCGCAGCGGCCAAGGGGAACGGCACGATTCGGCCAACTATGTGTACGAGACTCTTGCTGACGAACTCGTGAACAAGCGAATGATCCCGCTGGTGGCACAGGTGAAGGCGGGTTCCATCGAGACCTTCGGACCTATGATCGCGCATCCGGGCGAGGAAATGCTCTATGTGCTCAGCGGCGAGATCGAGCTTTACACCGAAGGTTACGCACCGGTTCGGCTTGGCGTCGGCGACTGTGCCTATTTCGACAGCCCAATGCGGCACGCCTGCATTTCCCGCTCAGAGAACGAAGCGCGCGTTCTCTGGGTATCGACCCCTGATTGAGGCCGGTCCGGGCGGCGGTCGTTTTGTCTGCCGCCCATCAGCCAATGCGCCCGCACTGCCTGCCTGAAGTTCGTTTGAGGAACCTTCCGTTCACAACAACTGCGAACACAACCGCAAGGAGATACCGGCATGCCGCACGCATGGGTCATACACGGGTACGACGGTTATGCGGGCCTGTCGCTCGAAGAGGTCCCCGAAGTGAAGCCAGGGCCGGGTGAAGTGCGGCTCAGAGTCGAGGCATTCGCCCTGAACTGGGGCGACATGGACCTCATGCACGACAGGTATTCCTTCAGTTTCACCGGCTTTCCCGCCCGGATCGGGATGGAGGCCGCTGGCATCGTCGACGCGGTCGGCCCGGGAGTCGAGGGAATAGAAACCGGCACTCGGATGTGCACATTGCCCTACTTCTACGACCGGCAAGGGGCCAGCACCGAGCAACTTGTGATAGACCAGCGGTACGTTACTCCGGCGCCCGAAGGGCTGTCCGCCGTGGAAAGTGCGTCAGTCTGGATGATGTACATGACCAGCTACTTCCCGCTGGTTGAAATCAGCCGCGTGCTTCCCGGCAAGAGCGTACTGGTCACCGCTGGCACCAGCACGGCCGGCACCGCGGCGCTGGAGATCGGGCGCCATTTTGGCGGACGCATGATCGCGACAACCCGGTTTGAGCGCAATCGGGCGTATCTGGAAGAAGCTGGTGCCGACCATGTCTTCGTCGATGGCTCGGACGATCTTGCTGCGTTTATCCGGGAGGTGACCGAAGGCAAGGGAATTGACGCGGCCTTTGATCCTGTCGGGGCCGGAATGATCGGCCGGTATGCGCCTGCACTCGCCCGTAATGCGCGCATCTTCTTCTACGGCACACTGGACGCCGACTTTCCCAGCCTGCCGATCGTCGACATGTTCCAGGCCAATGCGACGTTCCAGCCCTACTCCCTATTCAACTACGTCGAGGACCCGGTGATGCAAGCGCGCGGCACCGCGTTCGTCTACAATGCTCTCAAGCGCGGCATCGTGGCGCCGCGAATCGACCGCGTCTATCCGATGGAGGCCTACCGTGAGGCTTGGGACTATATGGCCGGGCCCCGCGAGTCCCACGGCAAGGTCGTCGTGGAGACGGGTCTATAGTATTGCGATGCTTCCTACCTTTCGCCTCGGGTTTCATCGAGTGCCCGCCTCGTTCAGGATGCGCTTGACGGAATTCGCGCCGGCATGGAGCCCCAGCTTTTTCAACTCGCCCGCGATGCGCTTGTAGCCCCAGAGGAGGTTCTCGGATCCGATACGGATAACGACATCGCGCAGTTCCTGCGTCAGGCGTGGCCGTCCGACAGCCTTGAAATGGGTCCCGACACGCATCTGAGCAAGCCAGCGCTTGTAGGTCGCAGACTTGGCCACCTCCATGAGCCCGTCGATATCGTGCCTGCACTCAGCCCCGATGCGCATGAGTTC
>JAFIEN010000102.1 GCA_020832515.1 Rubellimicrobium sp.
CGGCGTGTCGATGATCGGGCTGATCCCGGCCAGGACAGTTCGGGAAGCGCTGAACCTCGAGTTCGCAGATATCGCCGCCGGACAGGAGGGGGCCGACCTCCTGCAGAGCGCCGATTACCCGGTGCCGCCCGGTTGGGAACCCGCGCTCGACTATGCGCTCAGGTCGTTGCGCAACCTGCCGCGGTCCAAGATATCGGTCTCGGCCGGCCATGTCGCGATCCATGCCATCTCGGAAAGCGAAAACCATCGCCGCAGGCTCGAGACGGAGCTGGCCCGCACGGCACCCCAGGGGGTGCGACTGGGCCTTACGATCAGCGCGCCCCGTCCGGTGATCACGCCCTTCACCCTGCGCTTCACACTGGACGAGGACGGCGCCCGGTTCGATGCCTGCGCCGCCGATGACGAAGAGGCGGTCCGCACCATCACCGCCGCCGCAACCGCCGCCGGGATGACCGGCCCGCTGGACTGCACACTGGCCCTGGGCGTGCCCACCAGCCGATGGGCCGATGGGGTGGCAATGGCCATCGGCGCCGTCGCCGAACTTGGAAGCGGCACGGTCACCTTCTCGGATGTCGATATCGTGCTGGCAGCCCCGGAAGGGACGGATCAACGCCTGTTCGACGAGGTGATCGGCGCACTCTCCAACCGCCTGCCACAGGTCTTCGCGCTCGAGGCGATCCTGCCGCGCCCGCCCGAAGCCGGCGCCGAGGGGCCACCCGAATTCACCATGTCGCTCTCGAGCGAGGGTATCGCACAGCTTCGCGGCCGGGTTCCGGACGAATTGATGAACAACACCCTGGCGAATTTCGCCGGCGCCCGCTTCGGCAACGACAATGTCGTCATGGCGACCCGGATTGCGCCAGAGGGCCTGCCCCCGGGCTGGTCCATCCGCGTCCTTGCGGGGATCGAGGCGCTCGTGCTGCTCAACAACGGAACGGTCGTGGTCAGCCCCGACAAGGTCGTCGTGCGCGGCGATACAGGCAATGAAGATGCCAATGCCGAGATCACCCGCCTCCTGATCGAGAAACTGGGACAGTCTGCCGATTTTCAGATCGACGTGACCTATGTCCGAGAGCTTGATCCTGTCGTGGGCCTGCCCACGGCCGAAGAATGCATCTACATGATCGGCGTGGTGACCGACGGGCGCAAGATCACCTTCGATCCGGGTTCGGCCACGCTCACCTCCGGGACCATCCCGATCATCGACGACATCGCCGAGGTGCTGCGCCGCTGTGCCGCCCTTCGCCTGCGCATTGCCGGGCATACGGACAGCCAGGGCAGGACCGAGATGAACCTGCGCCTGTCGCAGCAACGCGCCGACTCGGTTCTCGCGGCCCTGCGCGCGCGCCGGGTGCCGGTCTCGGGCTTCGAGGCGGTGGGCTATGGCCCGGAATTTCCCATCGCCGACAACGCCACCGAAGAGGGACGGGAAGCGAACCGGCGGATCGAATTCACGCTGATCCTACCCGAAGCCGAGACGGCCGAGGATGACGAAACCGAGGCGGTCGAAGGCGAAGAGACCGAAGCGGCCGACGCCGCGGCGGTTGCCGGCGAGGCGGTGGCCGAGTAAGGACTGGCCCGCGGCAAGCGGCCCCCGATGCGCCATGGGCCAGAAGACAGGGACAAGGTGTGAACCGGACCGAATTCATCATCGCCACGGCCGTGATCCTGTTCGTGGCATTTTCGCTTGGCTGGTTCGCAAGCTGGCTGGTCAACCGCTTCACCCGCGTCACCCGCGCCGAGATCGGCGAGCTTGACCGGATGGCCCAGGCATTGCACGAGGCCGAAGAGACCCGCGATCAGGCGATCATCTATCTCCAGCAGCGCGAATCGGAGATCACCAACCAGCTGATCCAGACCGAGGCCGAGCTGCGCGCCGCCATGGACGGCCTGCGCGACGCCCGGCGCGAGGCATCCGAACTGCGCGACTATATCGAGCGGCAGGGGGTCTGACGCCCCCGGAGCCGCCCCCCGCATGGGCTGATCCCGAAAACGCCGCGCCACGCCTTGATTTGTCCATGCTTTGACGCCATTTTCTTTTGCCACAGCGGATACTGGCACTTCAGGACGAGGCCCTGCAATGCGGAACCTTGCGAAATGGCGGGATGCGGACGGCGTGCTCGCCCCGACCGAAATCACCAGCGCGCAGGCCGAAGGCGTGGTTCTGGCGTTCGATCCGCTCAGGATCGGCTGGGTCCCCGCAACTGCCGACACAATGCCCGATCAGGCCCCCTTGTCCTGGTCGGCACGACCGGACAGCCTTGCCGCAGCGCCCGACGCCGCACCCGATCCCGGCATCACGTTCCGCCCCTGGACCGCAGCCGATTTGCCTGTCTACCGCGCGATGATGAGTGACGCGCAGATGTGGCGCCACATGCCTGAAGCCGCGCCAGAGGACCTGACGGACGAGGTGTTGCTGACGCTGATCGCCCTTTCCGCCGACGCCCCCCATCACCGTGTGCACAGCATCCTGCAGCATGGCGAACCGGTCGGACAGGTGCGGCTCGAGTTTTCCGCCGATGGCCGCACCGCCGAGCTCAGTTACTGGCTTGGCCCCGCGGCGCGTGGAAAAGGCCTCGGCCGGCGGGCCGTGCGGCAATATCTGGCGCAGCCGCCTCGGGAACTGACACGGATCGACGCGCTTTTCGCAAGGGTCCATCCCGACAACACGGCCTCGGCGCGCGTCCTTGCCGCCTGCGGCTTCACGCCGACGGATCGCGCCGCCTCGGGCCTTGGCCCACGCGGCCGCGACGACGGAAGCTGGCCCGTCTTCCGGCGCGTGCTTGCCTGACGGAACCACCGCCACCCCGCCCCCGCAAGCACCACGCCGGACGACAAGCCCGCACCCCTGCCCTCTTCCGTTCCAAAATATCCCGGGGGAGCGCCGCAGGGGGCAGCGCCCCCGGACGGAAATCTGGGCAAATTTCCGCAGCCGCCCGGGCCGCCTGATCGGCAGTCGTGTCGGGCCATGTGTTGATCGAGACGGCATCGGGCCGCAGTTCGGCCGGGGCCGCGGCACAATCCTCGAACAGCGGATAGCCCCGCAATGCCTCGGGGATCGGCCCGGAGCTGATCGAGCGCGAGCACGGGCCCAGGATCTCGAACCCCCGATTGCGGTGAAAGGCGCTGGCATGGCCTGCGCCCATGTTGCCGACGCCCGGGACAAGGTTCCTGACAGGCGGCGTCAGACCATGTCCCTCGCCTCACCTCCGGCCCCGCCGCCGCGGCGCCTAATCGCGCGCGGCCCGATACCAGGCTGCGATCGCCGCCCGCTCCTCGGGCTCCATCCAGCTCAGATTGCCGGGCGGCATGGCGTGGCTCACACCCGCCTGCAGATAGATCGCCCGCGCCTGCCCCGCGACCTGCGCCGGCGTCTCGAGCATCACGCCCTTGGGCGGAAAGCCCAGGCCCGCCCAGCCCGGCTCGGCCGCGTGGCACATGGAACAGCGGCCCATGACGATCCCGTGGACCTCGTCGAACCCCTCGGCCGCCGCAAAGCGCAAGGCGGCCGGACCCATCGCCTCCTCCTCCTCCTCATGGGCCGGGGCGAAAGGCTGCGGCTGCGACAGCCAGACCACCGTCAGGAACAGCGCGACCGTCGCCACCCATATCCAGTATGGCCGCCCCTTGCGGGCATGGACCGTGTTGAACCAGTGGCGGATCGTCACCCCCATCAGGAACACAAGACAGGCGATGGCCCAGTTCCACGGGCTCGCAAAGGCCAGCGGGTAGTGGTTCGACAGCATCAGGAAGATGACGGGCAGCGTGAGGTAGTTGTTATGCGTCGATCGTTGCTTGGCGATCTTGCCGTATATCGCCTCGGGCCTGCGCCCGGCCTGCAGATCGGCCACGACGATGCGCTGGTTGGGCATGATGACGAAGAACACGTTCGCGCTCATGATCGTCGCCGTAAAGGCGCCCAGATGCAGCAACGCCGCCCGCCCCGAGAAGACGTTGGTGTAGAAAAGCGACATCACGACGATCACGCCGAACAGCGCCAGCATCAGCCGCGTCTGGTCCATCTCGACGAACCGCCTGCACAGCTCGTTATAGACCACCCAGCCGAAGGCCAGACTGGCGAGGGAAATCACGATCCCAAGCCAGACCGGAATATCCAGCACCTGCGGGTCGATCAGGTAAAGCTCGGCACCCAGATAATAGACCAGCACCAGAAGCGCGAAGCCCGACATCCAGGTCCAGTAGCTTTCCCATTTGAACCAGACGAGGCCCCCCGGCATCTCGGGCGGGGCGACAAGGTATTTCTGCACATGATAGAACCCCCCGCCATGCACCTGCCATTCCTCGCCATCCGCGCCGCTAGCCAGATCGCGGTCGCGGTGCAGCCCAAGGTCGAGCGCGATGAAATAGAAGGACGACCCGATCCAGGCGATGGCAGTGATGACATGCAGCCAGCGGACGGCGAATTCGGCCCAGTGGAGGAGAATGGCAGGGTCGGTCACATGCTAAACCTTCTGTTTGAACCTGCAGTCAGGCCCGAATTTGATCTCCACCGCATCAAGACACCCTAGACGGTGTCGCGATCACCGCATGTGTTCCATCATCGCCATTTTCAAGCAATGGCAGAGGAGGTGTTGTCTGGGCGCAATCGGTCATCCCGAACGATGCGGGCCCGAAACCACGCGCACAGCGCGTCGAACCCGGTTTCACCAGTCGCAACCGACACGACAAGATCATCGATCGGCGCATCATCCTCGATCGCCAGAGCATAGCCGCTTCGATTGATCAGAAGCTCCACCAGCAGCCATGCGGTCCGCTTGTTGCCATCCACAAAGCCGTGGTTGTTGACCATGCTTTCGAGGACAGCTGCCGCCTTGCTCCAGATCGGACGATGATAACCCGAATATGGCCGTCCAAGGGCCGATTCGATCAGGTGAAGGCTGGTTATCCCGTCGCGTCCGCCGTAGGTCAAAGCCGCGTCATGGGCGGCGAGCGCATCGGCCAGGGTCAGGCGATAGTGGGGGCTACCGATCGGCCAACCTCTTCAATGCGGCGCTTCGTCGAACGGACGTCGTCGTAAGCGTATGTTCCGATCTCCTGCTCGCGCGATAGGTTCCTTCCGAGGTCCCGACCTCCAGCAGTCTTCCCGTCCTCTCTTCTCGCACGACCCAACCGCCCGGTACGGAGGTCTTCGCGATTTTGGAGTTCTTCGACGATTTGGACATATGGGGACACGCCTCATGGAATACCTCATTTATGGGTCATTCAGGAGCTGCTGACAATCCGCTCTGAAAGATCATCAACTTCCCCGATAGGTCGAATAGCCAAACGGCGACAGCAGAAGCGGCACATGGTAATGCGCCTCTTCCGCCATACCGAAGCGGATCGGCACTTCGTCCAGGAACAGCACCCCCTCCCGCACCTGCCCGGTCGCCCGCAGATAGTCGCCCGCGCAGAAGACCAGCTCGTAGGTCCCCGTCCTGAAGGCCCCCTCCGGCAGGATCGGCGCATCCGTGCGGCCATCGGCATTGGTCACGGCCTCCGCGATCTTGCGGTGGCTGTTGCCGCCGACCCGATACAGCATGATCCGCACCCCCGCCGCCGGGCAGCCCCGCGCGGTATCAAGCACATGTGTCGTCAACCACCCGCCCGCCATCCGGCCCTCCGTTGTCTCAGCCCACCTTCCCCCTGCCCCATCGCCCTTGCAAGCCCCGCCGCCGCCGCGCTACCCATTCGAAGCAGTCAGAGGCCCCGGATGCCCAATCGTTACCCACGCGACATGACCGGCCATGGCCCCACCCCGCCCGACCCGCACTGGCCGGGCGGCGCGCGCGTGGCCATCAGCCTTGTCCTGAACTACGAGGAAGGGGGCGAGAACTGCCTCCTGCATGGAGACGCCGCCTCCGAGGCCTTCCTCTCCGACATCGCAGGCGCCCAACCCTGGCCCGGCCAGCGCCACTGGAACATGGAATCGCTCTACGACTACGGCGCCCGCGCCGGATTCTGGCGCCTCCATCGTCTCTTCACCGGGATGGACCTGCCCGTCACGATCTTCGGCGTGGCCACCGCGCTGGCCCGTTCCCCCGTTCAGGTCGCCGCGATGAAGGGTGCCCGCTGGGAAATCGCCAGCCATGGCCTGAAATGGATCGACCACCGCGACATGGACGAGGCCACCGAACGCGCGACCATAGCCGAGGCAATCCGCCTGCATGCCGAAGTGACGGGCGCCGCGCCCCGCGGCTGGTACACCGGGCGCTGTTCCCTCAACACCGTCCGCCTGACGACCGAGACCCGTGCCTTCGACTGGATCTCCGACACCTATGACGACGACCTGCCCTACTGGCGCATCGAAGGCGACCATGACCAGCTGGTCATCCCCTACACGCTCGAGGCCAATGACATGCGCTTCGCCACCGCGCCGGGCTATGTCACGGGCGAGGATTTCGGCCGATACCTCATCGATACCTTCGACGAGTTGCACGCCGAAGGTGGCCGCATGTTCTCGATCGGCCTGCACTGCCGCCTGATCGGCCGTCCCGGCAAGATCGCGGGCCTCCGCCGCTTCCTCGACCATGCGCGCGCAAAGGGCGGTGCATGGTTCGCCACCCGGGGCCAGATCGCGGCCCATTGGCGCGCCCATCACCCGCCCGCACCGCGCGAGCGCCCCAGCCGGATGGACCGCGCCACATTCGTCGCGCACTACGGCGGCACCTTCGAGCACTCCCCCTGGATCGCCGAGCGCGCCTTCGATCTGGAACTCGGCCCCGCGCATGACAGCGCCACGGGCCTGCACAGCGCGCTTGCCCGCATCTTCCGCAGCGCCAGCCCCGAGGACCGCCTCGCCGTCCTTCGCGCCCATCCCGACCTTGCCGGCAAACTCGCCCAGGCCCGCCGCCTGACCGAAGCCTCGAGCCACGAACAGGCCAGTGCCGGCCTCGACGCCCTGACCGATGCCGAGCGCGCGATCTTCACCGACCTCAACACCGCCTATATCGAAAAGCACGGCTTCCCCTTCATCATCGCCGTGCGCGACCATGACAAGGCGGGCATCCTCGCGGCCTTCCGCGCGCGTCTCCACAACGACCACGACACCGAATTCGCCACCGCCTGTGCGCAGGTCGAACGCATCGCCGAACTGCGCCTGAAAGCGATCCTGCCATGACCCACAGCTACGCCTTCCCCCCCGGCGGCCTGCCCGACCAGACGGGCGACCCGGCGGCAAGCGCCGCGATCCTGACCCCGGCCTATGCGGTGATCCCGGCCTCCGTCCAGCGCGACATCGTCACCAGCCTCCTGCCCGGCTGGACGAAAACCCGCGCCTGGATCCTGGCCCGCCCGCTTTCGGGCCATGCCGAGACCTTCGCCCAATACGCGGTCGAGACCCTCCCCGGCGGCGGCTCCAACCAGCCCGAACCCGATCCCGAGGGCGAAGCCGTCCTCTTCGTGGCCGACGGCACCATGACGCTGACCATCGACGAGACGACCCGCAGCCTCGCCCCCGGAGGTTATGCCTACCTGCCTCCCGGCGTGCCCTGGAGGCTCCACAATGCCGGCGCCGGTCCCCTGCGCTTCCACTGGATCCGCAAGCGCTACGAACACGCCCCCGGCCTTGCCCAGCCCGAGGCCTTCGTCACCTTCGACAGCAAGACCCCCATCGCCTGGATGCCGGGAACAAGGGACTGGGGCACCACCCGCTTCGTCGACCCGTCCGACCTGCGCCACGACATGCATGTCAACATCGTGACCCTCAACCCCGGCGCCCGCATCCCCTTCGCCGAAACCCATGTGATGGAACACGGCCTCTACATCCTGCAGGGCACCGCCCGCTATCTCCTGAACCGCGACTGGGTCGAGGTGGTCCCGGGCGATTTCCTGTGGCTGCGCGCCTTCTGCCCGCAGGCCGCGATCGCGACCGGGACCGAACCCTTCCGCTACCTGCTCTACAAGGATGTGAACCGCCATCCCCGCCTGACCCGCTGACCCCGGCTTCTTTTGTTCACAAATATCCTGGGGGGAGCCGAAGGCGGGGGGCAAGGGCCCCCCCCCCCCCAACCCCGGGGCGGCGGCCCCGCGAACCCCCCCGACCCGCCCCCCCCCCCCCACCCCTGCCCGGGGGCGCGGCCCGCTAGAACCGCAAGGACAGGCAGGACATGCCACCGTCCAGCCGTGCGCATTCGCTGTTGTTGACGACACGGACGTCGAACCCTTCCGCCCTCAGCAGGCCTTCGGTCCGGGGAAAGCCCGCCGCCATGATCACGGCCTCGTTGAACCGGATCAGATTGGCCGCCGCCTCCTCGCCCTCGGGCACGATCAGCACCCGGTAGCCATCGAAACAGCCCGAAGCCGCAAGCCGCGCCGTCGACAGGATCGTCCCGCTGTCCAGAAGCGAACTGTCCGTCTTGAAATGCAGCACGCCGGGCGGCGTCTCCACCACCCGCAGCGCATGGCCCCAGTCCGCCACGATGTCGCGCAATTCGGCCGCCCCCGCCGCATCGGTCCGGGCCGACAGGCCCACAAGGATCTCGCGCCCCGTCACAAGGATGTCACCGCCCTCGATGAAGCCCGGCCCTTCGATCCGGGCGATCCGGTCATAGCTGGCCGAAAGAGGCCCCGCCATGTGATCCACCTCGCCCAGCCGCGAGGGCGCACCGGGGCGCATCAGCACCGCACCTTCCGGCAGGCACAGCGCCGTATCCTCGACGAACAGAGCATCGGGATATTCCTCGAGCGGGTCGAGCACCGTCACCTCGGCCCCCGTCCCCCGCAACAGCGCCACATAGGCCGCGTGATCGGCCTCCATCTGCGCCAGATCCGGCGCGCCGGTGTTCACTGCGCGCAGGCCCTGCACGGCGCTCTGGCCGGGGCGGCGGGTGATCGCGCGGGTGAATTGCCAAGAGGGCTCGGACCTTTCGACAAGGCTCATTTCGGTCATCCTTCGTCAGGGGGCATTCACACGGCCGCAGGTTCGGGCACAAGCGACAGCGCATGCGACCGGATCAGCCCGATCGCCCGCAGGAAATCCGCCTCGGGCACCGTCAGCGAGACGCGCACCCAGCCCGCCATCATCTGTCCGAACCCTTCACCGGGCAGCACCGCCACCCCCGTCGCATCCAGCAGCGACAGCGCATAGTCGCGCCCGCCCAGACCCGTCGCCCGCGCGTCGATCAGCGCGAACATGCCCGCCTGCGGCCGGTGGACCTGCAGGACCGTCCCCTCGAGCCCCGCCACCAGCGCCCCGGCCAGCCGGTCGAACCGGTCCGCGATGGCCGGCGCGATGGGCGAGGGTGCCGAGACCGCGGCCTCGGTCATGTCGGCGATGAAGGGCTGGTTGCCGAACAGCATCGTCTCGGAAAACGGCAGAAGGGCCTCGGCGAAGGGCTCGGGACAGATCGCCCAGCCGCTGCGGAAACCCGCCGCCGAATGCGATTTCGAGATCGAGGCCACCACGATCGTCCGGTCCGCCAGATCGGGATCGGCCAGCGGCGAATAGAACGGGCTGCCGTCAAGGATCAGATCCTCATAGACCTCGTCCGATACGATCCAGAGGTCATGCGCCCGCGCCACCTCGCCGATGGCCCGCACCTCGGCCCGCGTCAGCACCACACCGGTCGGATTGTGCGGATTGGTCAGCAGCACCGCGCGCGACCTGGGCGTCACGCAGGCCTCCAGATCCTCGGCGCGCATCCGGAACCCGTTCTCGGGCCGCATCGGCACCGGCACAAGCGTCGCCCCCGGCGCGCGCACCACGCCTTCATAGGCCAGATACATCGGATCGCCGACCAACACCTCGTCGCCTGCCTCGGCCAGGCCGAACATCACCGAAAACAGCGCCGTCTGCGTGCCGGGAAAGCACAGCACCTGGCGTTCCGAGATGGGCCGGCCCGTCCGCTCGCAATAGCGGCGGGCAAGCGCGCGACACAGGCCCGGCTCTCCCTGTCCGTAGGAATAGCCGGTCCGGCCCCGGCGCATCGCCTCGACCGCGACCTCGACCAGCGCGGGCGGGGTCGGATCTTCGGGCTCGCCTATGGTCAGCAGGATCACGTCCCGCCCCGCCGCCTGAAGGTCGCGGGCGCGGGTGTCCAGCTCCCATTTCGAGCCGCCCAGACCCTCGAGCCGCTTCGTGATCGACGCCGTTTTCATGGCGCGTCTCCTTTCAATTGCAGGTCCAGTCCGATGATCGCACCGACTGAGGCCAGTCCGATCCGTTCGAGATCATCGTCGCCAAAGCCCCCCGGCAACGCGCCGCCTTCCAGCCAGAGCCCGTCGATCACCGCGTTGCAGGCAATCGCCATGTCGCGCAGCCGTGCCGGGTCCGGCGGCCGCCCTGCTTCGGCCAGCGCCTCGGCGATCATCCGTTCAAGACGGTCGCGAAAATCGCGATAGGTCCGCTCATGGATCGCCCGCATCCGCCCGTCGCGCCGCACGAGATTGATGAAACCGGCCCAAAGCCCCACCGCCGCCGGATCGACGACCGGCGGCCGAAGGCCCCCGGCCACGAAGGCGGCAAGCCGCGCGGTCGCCGTCGCACCCGTGGCATGGCGCGCCGTCTCGCCGTTCAGGTCGTCCATATGCGCCTCGTAGGCGGCGGCCAGCAGATCCTCCTTGGTCGCGAAATAGTGCCGGATCAGTCCCGGCGTGACCTCTGCCCGCTCGGCGATGGCGCGCACGGTGGCCGCCTCCATGCCCCCCTCGCTGACCAGCGAAAGCACGGCCCTGACCATCGCCTCGCGGCGCGCCTCGGCAGGTTCGCGGCGCCAGATGCGGCGAGGATCGGACATACGACTGACGACCCCCTTGCGGAAAGAGTTATTATACGCTTGCATAATTGCGCGAAATGGCCGTTACTGCAATCACAAAAGCGACACCAACAGGGACATTCGATCAACGTGAGCGAGGGCGCAGGTCCAGCCGAGGCGATTCGCGTGACGGATCTGCACAAGTCCTTCGGGCCGCTCGAAGTGCTGAAGGGCGTGTCGCTGGCGGCCCGGCGCGGCGACGTGGTCTCGATCATCGGGGGCAGCGGGTCGGGTAAATCGACCATGCTGCGCTGCATCAATTTCCTTGAAACGCCAAGCGCCGGCCAGATCGTCATCGGCGGCGAAGAAATCGCCATGCGCCCCGACGGCAGCCCCGCCGACCGCCGCCAGATCGAGCGCATCCGCACACGGCTGGGCATGGTGTTCCAGTCTTTCAACCTCTGGTCACACCGCACGCTTCTGGAGAATGTGATCGAAGTGCCGGTCCATGTGCTGAAAGTGCCCAAGGCGCAGGCCATCGAAAAGGCGCGCGCGCTTCTTGACCGGGTCGGGCTTGCAGAAAAGGCCGACACCTTTCCCGCTTACCTCTCGGGCGGCCAGCAGCAGCGCGCCGCCATCGCCCGGGCGCTGGCCGTCGATCCGGCGGTGATGCTCTTCGACGAGCCCACCTCGGCGCTTGATCCCGAACTGGTGGGCGAAGTTCTGGCCGTGATCCGTAATCTGGCCGCCGAGGGGCGCACCATGCTGATCGTGACGCATGAGATGAAATTCGCCCGCGAAGTCTCGGATCACGTCATTTATCTCTATCAGGGCCGGATCGAGGAAGAAGGCCCACCCGACCGGGTCTTCGGCCAGCCGCAATCGGGCCGATTGCAACAATTCCTCCGCTCCGTCGCGTGACGGGCAAAACCAAAACCAGACAGGGAGACGACCACATGAAGAAAACTCTCACCCTCGCCTCGGCACTGGCCCTGATGGCGGGCATGGCGGCAGCCGACCAGATCCGCGTCGGCATCGCCGCCGAACCCTATCCGCCCTTCGCCTCGCCCGATGCGGCCGGCAACTGGGTCGGCTGGGAGATCGAGGTGATCGAGGCCGTCTGCGCCGCGGCCGAGCTTGACTGCGTTCTGGCCCCCGTCGCCTGGGACGGCATCATCCCCTCGCTGACAGGCGGTCAGATCGACGTGATCATGGCCTCGATGTCGATCACCGAAGAGCGGATGCAGACGATCGACTTCTCCGACCCCTATTACAACACCCCCACCGTGATCGTGGCCCCCATCGGTTCGGGCATCGAGCCCACGCCCGAAGGGCTGGCCGGCAAGATCCTCGGCGTGCAGGTGGCGACGATCCACCAGTCCTATGCCCAGACCTATTTCGAAGGGGCGACCACGCTGCGCCTTTACCAGACGCAGGACGAGGCGAACCAGGATCTGGTAGCCGGCCGGATCGACGCGATCCAGGCCGACAGCATCGCCATGGAGGAATTCGTCAACGGCGAAGCCGGCGGCTGCTGCGAGATCGTGGGGCCCGTGGCCGACGACCCGACGATCCTTGGCCTTGGCGCCGGTGCAGGCATCCGCAAGGGCGACGACGAGCTGCGCGAGGCGATCAACCGCGGTATCGCGATCATCCTTGAAGACGGCACGCATGCGGCGATCACCGCGCGCTATTTCGAAGGCTCGATCTACTAGCGGCACACCACCCCGGTGCTCGACTGGCTGGTCAACGCGCGCGAGCTTCTGGCGCTCTCCCCCCCCGGCTGGGGGGGGAACCTTCTGCGCGGGCTGGCGGCCTCGCTCC
>JAFIEN010000103.1 GCA_020832515.1 Rubellimicrobium sp.
AGCGTCGTTCGCTTGAGGAAGTCCATCACCGACAACCCGCTGGAAAACCGCGCCGAGCGGGCGGTCGGCAAGACGTGGTTGGGGCCGCCGATATAGTCGCCAATGGCCTCGGGCGTCCAATGGCCAAGGAAGAGGGCGCCGGCATGGGTGATCCTGGCGGAAAGGGCTTCCGGGTCGGCCACGCAAAGTTCCAGATGTTCCGGCGCGATGCGGTCGGACAGGGTTGCCGCCTCGTCCAGATCGCGCACGGTGATGACCGCGCCAAAATCGCGCCAGCTTGCCCCGGCGATGGCGCGCCGTTCAAGCGTTTCAAGGCGCTTGTCCACCGCCGCCGCCACCGCACGACCAAAGGCGGCGTCTGTGGTGATCAGAAGGCTTTGCGCGCTTTCGTCATGTTCGGCCTGCGACAGCAGGTCGAGGGCGATCCAGTCGGGATCGTTGTCCCCGTCCGCGATCACGAGGATCTCGGACGGTCCCGCGATCATGTCGATGCCCACCTTGCCGAAGACGCGCCGCTTGGCCGCGGCCACATAGGCATTGCCCGGCCCGGTGATCTTGTCGACGGGCGGGATCGTCGCCGTGCCATAGGCAAGGGCCGCGATCGCCTGCGCGCCGCCGATGCGATAGACCTCGTCCACCCCGGCGATGCGGGCCGCCAGCAGGACCAGCGGATTGCAGATCCCGTCCGGCGTGGGCACGCAGATGGCCAGCCGCCCGACGCCCGCGACCTTGGCAGGGATCGCGTTCATCATGACCGAGGACGGATAGGAGGCCAGCCCCCCCGGCACATAAAGGCCCGCCGCCGAAACGGGCGTCCAGCGCCAGCCGAGGGTTGCGCCAATGGCATCGGTCCAGCTGGCATCCTCGGGCATCTGGCGGGCGTGATAGGCGCGGATCCGTTCGGCCGCCAGTTCCAGCGCGGCCCGATCCGCGGGCGCTACCTTGGCGCATTCGGCCTCGAGCTCGGCCGCCGAAAAGCGCAGCGTTTCGGGGGTGAGGGCAAGCCGGTCGAAGCGCTCCGTCAGCGCGATCACCGCCGCATCGCCCCGCGCGCGCACATCGGCGATGATCGCGGCGACGGCCTCGTCGACATCCACACTGTCCTCGCGCTTCATGCCCAGAAGGGCGGTAAAGGCGGCCTCGAACCCTGCATCGCGGCTGTCAAGGATATGGGGCATGGCGGACTCCTTTTGCCGCCGACATAGCGGGCGGGCTGGTCCGCTTCAATCCGCGTGACGCGGCGCCTGGCCCGACGGGGCCACATAGGGCCGGGTCACATCGCGCAGCAGCACCTCAAGCGCCTCGACGCTGACCGCCACCTCGCCATCGCCGGCCATGGTCAGGACCAGTCGACCGGCCCCCTCATCCCCGGCTTCCCATGACATGGACAAAAGCGACAGGACGACGTCCTTGTCGGCCCGGTCGATGCCTTGGGATTGCACTTTCACAACATCCTCGATGGAAATCACGCTCTGGACGCGCTCGGGCGTGCGACGGTCGCCGTCTTCCCAGCGAAACCGGTTCAGAAGGATGGCGAACCGCCGCTGGCGGCGCAGCCAGCGCATTTCGGTCACCGGAAACACCGCATCCTGCACCAGGGCCGAGATCACGGGCAGGTCGTCAGGATCCAGCGCGCGCAGGCGAAGCGGGCGTTCGGCCCCATCCTCGAACCGGGCATCCTCGGTCATGCGGCTTGCACCCTTTCGATCCGCGCGCCGACGCCGCGCAGCTTTTCCTCGACCCGCTCGTAACCGCGATCGAGGTGATAGACCCGGTTCACCCGCGTCTCGCCCTCGGCTGCAAGCCCCGCGAGGATGAGCGAGACTGACGCCCGCAGGTCGGTTGCCATCACCGGCGCACCTTTCAGCCGCTCGACCCCCGTCACCCGCGCCGTGCCGCCCGTGACCTCGATCCGGGCGCCCATGCGCATCAGTTCCGGCGCATGCATGAAGCGGTTCTCGAAGATCCGCTCCTCCAACGTGCTGACACCTTCTGCAAGGCAGAGCATCGCCATCATCTGGGCCTGCAGATCGGTCGGAAAACCGGGGAAAGGCGCGGTTTCCACGTCCACCGCGCGGGGCCGGTCGCCGCGACGGCGCACCTTGAGGCCGGCCTCGGTCTCCGTCACCTCGATCCCGGCGGCATCCAGCCGCTCGGCGAAGGCCGCGACAAGCTCCATCCGGCCGCCAAGGCATTCGACCTCGCCACCCGTAAAGACGGGGGCCAGCATGTAGGTGCCAAGCTCGATCCGGTCGGTCACAACGGGATGCGTCGCCCCATGCAGACGGTCGACGCCTTGCACGGTGATGGTCGATGTCCCCTCGCCCTCGATCTGGGCACCCATCTTGCGCAGGCAGCGGGCCAGATCCACGATCTCGGGCTCGCGCGCGGCGTTTTCGATCACTGTCGTGCCCTTGGCCAGCGTCGCGGCCATCAGCACATTTTCGGTCGCCCCCACGCTGGCAAAGCGCAGCGGCACCCGCGCGCCCTTCAGCCCGCCCCGCGCCACGGCATGCAGATAGCCGTCCTTCAGCTCGATCTCGGCCCCCAGCGCCTCGAGCGCGGTGATATGGATGTCCATCGGCCGCGCCCCGATGGCGCAGCCCCCCGGCAGCGACACGACCGCCTGCCCCTCGCGCGCCAGAAGCGGGCCAAGCACAAGGTTCGAGGCGCGCATCTTGCGCACGATCTCGTAATCCGCGCGGGTCGAGGTCAGACCGTGCGACGACAGGGCCAGCACCTGCCCGCCCGCCATGCCGGACACCTCGGCCCCCAGCGATTCCAGAAGCGTCGTCATGGTCTGGATGTCGGACAGGCGCGGCGCATTGGTCAGCGTCAGCGGTTCTTCCGACAGAAGCGTCGCCGGCATGAGCGTCAGGCAGGCGTTCTTGGCCCCCGCGATGGCGATCCGGCCCTTGAGCGTGCTGCCGCCCGTGACGACGATGCTGTCCATCAGCTCGCGCCTTCCTCGGATCCGGGACCGGTCCCGTCGGAATGGGAAGTGTCATCCTGCCCGGCCTCGCGCGCATGGGCCTGAGCCTTGCGCCGCGCGATATTGGCCTTGAGCGCTTCCTTCAGCCGCGCCTGACGGTCGCTGGCCTTGGGTATGTCCTGTCGGGGTGTTTTCATCGGCAGACAGATAAACAAGCCGTTCGCCGCCGTCCAGTGCCCGCGCGATGCGCATCGGCCGGGGTCACGGGCCCGGACCGGCGGTGGCCGGCCGGTTGCCGGGCATCGCCCCGGGCATGACGGTCCGGCAGGGGACGGGCCCCAAGCCCAGGACTCCCGAGTCCAAGAATGGGGCTTGCGCGAACGATGAGGACCCGAGGGCGCTGCTGTCGGGAGTCGCGCGCCCGGCGCTTGCCGATGGAGGAGCAGGGTCAGATCCAGCTGAAGCTGCCGTCCTTGTTCGCGATGCGGAAGCGGCCCTGCGCGGCCCTGTGCTGAAAGTCGGCGGCGTTGAGGCCGTGGCTGCGACCGCCGACCTGATTGAGGGCAAGAGTGGAACAGGCCAGCCAATGGATGGTCAGCGTGTCGCTCTGCCTCATCACGCCCGTCAACGGACCAAACAACTCATCGAGCTTGCCGGACTCGCCCTTGGGCATGCCGATGACCTTCGCATCGTCGCCCCAGTGAGCCTTGTTGAGCGCGCTCACGCTCTTTTTGGTCCAGTCGTCGTCCTGGCCGGAGAGCCGCATGTTGGGGCAGGCGGAGAACTCGCCGATGACCCGGTCCACGGTGGTGTAGGAGCCTTCCAGGATTTTGTACTCCATGTCGGTCATGAGGTTCTTGGCGAAGTGGGTGTAGAAGCACACCGAGACGCCGCGAGGGACCATGGTGTACCCGTACTCCGGCTTCCAGCCGCCGTGTCCGCTTAGAAATACATTTGGCATCTTCCGGGCCTCCGGGTTGCTACGGGCGCGTGCTCTTGATGCTGAAGCAGCGTTGAGGGAGAGGGCACGCTCCTACGGTGGTTCCTGGTAGAATGGTCCGGCGCTTTGCGCCGGCTGTCAAGCATCACGTCGTTTCACACGGCCATCAACGGCATCAGCGACACTGACCAGCCGGTCCGGATGCGGAACTCGGCTGCCAGGTTCATGCTGTCCCATGGGCATGCGCCGGCAGATGATCGGATCGCGACCGTCAGGCGCGATCAGCGGCCCCCACCTCGGGCAAGAAATCGTCAGGCCAGTGCGATCCAGAAGGCAAGGCCAATCACGACGGCGGGGATCACCCACGATTCCGTACCGGGCCCGGCTTCATCCCGATGAAGCAGCGCGTCATATGTCTGCGCCGCGGCAGAGCGTGGATCGAGGTCGATGACATCGCCGCGCCGCGCCGTCCAGAGCCAAGCGACCCTGACCCGTCCGTGCGGCAACGCTGCCCGAAGGGGCCGGTCCGGCGCAGCCCGTCCATGCTGGATCCGGCCCAGAATTGGGCTTGCACTTGCCCGCATGACGGCTAAAAGCAGCCCGATCCGGCGCGGGCGATCCGCCCCTCGCGGGACGCCCGCCTGCCTTCCGGCAGACGAACGGCGGGCTGCCGTAGCTCAGTGGTAGAGCACTCCCTTGGTAAGGGAGAGGTCGAGAGTTCAATCCTCTCCGGCAGCACCATCTGCAGGCGGCGGCCTGCAGTCGTGCACCTACCAGACCACCGGATGCGTCTCGCCTGTTGAGACGTTGACAAAGCCCTGCGGCGCCAGCGGCGAGGGCGCGACCAGCACCCAGCGCCAGGGCGCGCAGGTCAGCGTGGCAAAGGCCAGCCGCTCGGGAAAGCCGGGATACCAGTGCCGGGTGAAACTTGGCTCGTAGAGCCAGTCGATATCCTCGGCCGCAGCATAAAGCGCCTGCATCTCGGCATCCAGCGCCTCGGCCGGGCGCGCGGTCATCAGCCCGCCCACCTCGTAGCGCACGGTCGCGGCAAGGGTGCCGCGCTTGACGAGCGCCCAGCCGCCGTGGATGTCGCGCAGCGCGTTGACGGCATCTGCCATGGCGGCATCCGACGATCCCGTCACCCAGATGTTGTGCTTGTCATGGCCAAGCGAGGCAGCAAGCGCCGTGTCGGGGTCGCGCGGGCCGGTGCCAAGCCAGAACATGGCGGCCGTCTTCCCCTCGCCCGAGAAGCGATCGACGATGGCGAACTTGGTCACGTTGCGGTCGGGGTCGCGCTGCACCGCGCCGTCCCGGACGGGAAGCTCCATCGTGATGAAATCGTCGTTCCAGTGGAACGGGCGCAGGAGGGCCGCCTTTGCGGTCGGGGCCTCGCGCGGGGCGGGGATGGCGAAGTCCTGCGCCGTGAGGGGCCGGTCAATGCGGATCGTGTCGGTCGCCCAGTCCGGCCAGTCGATCCGGGGCAGGGGGCCGTTATAGCGTGGCCCGTCCGAGACCTGTTCGCCGTCGGCCCAGACCTCGGCGATCTCCACGCTTTCCACATCGTCCAGCAGCACCAGATCGGCGAAGCGCCCCGGCGCGATCGAGCCGACCCAGGCCCCCAGCCGCATGTGCCGCGCGGGGTTCAGCGTGACCATCTGGATGGCGATTTCCGGCGCCAGCCCGGCCCCGATGGCCTGCCGCACGTTATGGTCCGTCGCCCCCAGTTTCAGCGTGTTGCTGGCCGAACGGTCATCGGTGCAAAGCGCAAGCTGGCTCCAGTCCGCGATCCCGGCCTGCAGAAGCCCCGCGACCAGCGCAGGCGTCGCATGGGGGCGAAGCTGCACGAACAGGCCCCGGGCAAGCTTGTCCAGCACCTCTTCGACGGCGCCCGCCTCGTGGTCCGAGGCGATGCCGGTGGCGGCGAAGGCGTTGATCTCGTGCACCTCGACCAGCCCAGCGGCATGCCCCTCGACCACGCCGCGGGCGGCGAAGGTGGCGCGGATCATGCCCCAGAGGCGGTCGTGCGAGGGGTTCTCGGGGTTCCAGACGGCGGGCCAGTCCATCACCTCATCGAGCCCCGGCACCATCGGATTGGCCATGAAGCCCTGCTGTTCGGCCTCGCCATAATGCCCGCCGCCCCATTCCCATGCGGTGGGCGGCACGGCCGATCCGGGCAGGGGAAAGATCTTCAGGGGCGATCCGGCCAGCCGCGCGGTCAGCCAGAAATCAAGGTTCCGCTCGCCGTTGACGTTGGAAAACTCGTGGCTGGCCTCACAGGTCCAGGTGCAGCCGCGCGGCAGGACAAGGGCCGCCTCGTACTCCGGGGTCAGATGGGTCGATTCGATATGCTTGTGCACCTCGCCAAAGCCGGGCACGGCGGAATATGGCCGCTCGATCCGCTCAGCGACCTCGCCCCGGTAGGTGCCGGCGGGGCCGGTCCAGGCGATGCGGCGGCCCGAGAGGACGATCTCCTGATCGGGCAGCCAGCGGCGGGTGTTCACGTCCAGAAGGCGGGCCACGCGGATCGCCTTGCTTGCGGGGCGCTTGCCAAGGGCGACCAGCGTCAGGTGCTGGCGCAGGCGCACCTCGTCATCGGGCTGGATGAGCAGGTCGTCGGGAAGCGTACCGTCCATCAGCGCCGCCCCCCGGCCCAGTCCACGATCCCGCCCCAGAGCGGATCATAGCCCGCCCAGTCAACAAAGGGCGGCGGCGCCCAATGCGGGCCGCAGTCGCTGGCGAAGGCCACGGCGCGGCCCTTGCCATGGGTGCCCGCCACGATCAGGGGATCGTCGCCGACCATGGCCACGACATCCGCCCCCGGTTTGGCCGCGATCCGGTTGTATCCCAGAAGCGCGGGCCAGTCGGCGGGAAGGCCCGCGACAATCGGGTGGTCGGCCATCGTCACGCGCGGGGTGATGCCGGCGGGGTTCTCGGCCCGGTCGTCATGGCGCGACAGGGTGACGGGCAGCGCCTCCTCGACCGGGGAACCGGCATATTGGCCCTTGGCGTCGATGCCCTGAAACGTGAGGTAGCCGCCCACCATCACAAGGCCGCCGCCGCCCGCCACATAATCGCGGAGCGCGGCCAGCCGGTTGGGCAGGGGGGTGGAGCGGAAGAAGGTCTCGGGGTGCAGCAGGAGCGTGTTCGCGCCGATATCGGACAGGATCACGCAGTCATAGGCCGCCAGCGCCTCGACCGTCGCGGGAAAGCTTCGCGCGGCGACATGGGCGGGCTGGTAGTCGATCTCCCATCCGGCCGCGGTCAGCGCGCGTTTGAGGTAGTCGCCCCCTTCGGCATATTCGGTGGTGGTGAAACTGTCGAAACCCTTCTGGTGGATCGAATGGATCGTCCAGCTTTCACCGGCGAACAGGACTTTGGGGGCGGGCATGGGGCTCTCCTTGCATGGTCTCAGAGATCGTGGCGCGCGCGGAAGGCGGCGACAAGGGGCAGGCAATTGGCGACGATCCCGGCGATGAGGTCGCGGCCGGTTTCAGCCGTCGCCGGGCGGGGGTCGCCGAAGACGCCCGAGGCCGAAATCTCGCGCAGTTGCATCGGCTGGGTGCCGAAATCGGGCGGGAAGGCGGGATAGTCGGGGCGGGCCTGATCCATCCGCACGGCTTCGGGGCGCAGTGCCAGCATCATCGCCGTTTCCACCTCGTCGGCATGGTAGAAACCGGCGGCGGCGGGGGCACTGACGCAATGCCGGGCGGCCAGTGCCTCAAGCCCCGGATAGTCCAGATGCAGAACCGGAAGCCCTTCGGACAGGAGCGTGCGGGCGGCCAACGCGACGGGTTCGCGGTTGCCGAAATGGCCGTTGAGCGTGATCAGGGCGGGCAGGCCCATGCGACGAACACCGCGGCCGATATCGGTCACGAGGGCGCGGAGCGTCTCGGGGCTTGCGGAAATCGTGCCGGGAAAGCTCTCGCAGCTCCAGGCATCGCCATAGGGGATCGCGGGCAGGAGGAAGGCCCCTGTCGCCTCGGCCAGCGCGCGGGCAACGCCTGTGGCAAGGTCGGTGTCGGTGGTCAGCGGCAGATGCGGCCCGTGCTGTTCCGTGGCGCCGATGGGCAGCATGGCGAGTGCACCGCGCGCGGCGGCAGCCTCGGCCTCGGGCCAGGTGGCGCGGGCGGCCTCGATCACGGGGTCCAGCCGTGGATGGTCAGGGGTGCGTCGGGCGCGATGGTGGCCAGCGTCGCGCGGGTCGTGGCGGAATAGTCCACCGCGCCGGCGATGACGGTGCCCAGATGCGCCCCGGTGATGTCGGCATAGTCGCCCCCGCCCGCCAGTAGCGCGATCAGGGCGGCTTGCAGCGGTGGCAGGGTGGGGTTGAAGGCCACGCTTTCGAAACTCGCCCCGGCCACGCTGCCCCCACCGCGCAGATCCAGCACCACGGCCCCGGGGCAGCGCGAATAGGGCGCCCAGGCGCGGCGGCCCGTCTGGTCCAGCAACTCCGGGCCGTCCGAGGCAAGGCCGGGAAAGGTCTCGGCCCCCGGCACGGCCCCCGCCTGTCCCAGATAGCCGGGGTCGAAGGGCCAGGGATAAAGGTCCGACAGCCGCAGGCGATGCCCCAGCGGGTCAATCAGCCACAGGTCCGGCCCGCCCGCGAATTCGGACAGGAACTGGCGGCAATGCGCGCAAGGATGCGCCTCGTCCAGCGCGATCGCGTTCAGGCGCTGACCCAGCTGCATGGCGCGGGTGGCGACAAAGCCTTCGCCATGGACCGTCATGCCCAGATGCGTGCCGGGATATTCGAGGTTGCCGCCAAGGATCACATCGCCCGACGCGAGCATCCCCACCGCGCCCACGAAGTAGCCCGAGACGGGGGGCCGGGCATGGACCCTCGCGGCGGCGACCAGATGCAGCATCAGGTCTTCGGGGCCGGCAAGCCCCTCCTCGGCCACGATCCGCGCGACCTCGGCTTCCGGCAGGACAAGGCCCGGGGCGAGGGCGGCCAGCGCCCTTGCCCGAAGCCCCTCGCCATTCTGTCCGGCCAGCCGCAAGGGCACGGCGGGATCGGCAGGGAAGGGATTCAGCGACATGGGTGCACAACCTTGCGTTGCGGGCCGCGACCCGGCCATGCCCGCAAACCGGGCATCTGCCTGGGACGGGGCGGAATGCGCCGTGGGGCGGGGCTTTGCATTTGACAATTCCGCGACAATTGGGATTAGCCTCGCAACATAGACCGAACTCCAAGGCCGGGGTCAAATGGCATCTTGCCTCCTCCAGAACGCGACCATCCTGACCGTCGATGACAAGGACCGGACCTTCGAGAAGGGCTGGATCGCACTTGCCGGGGGCCGGATCGCGGGCCTGGGGCCGATGGAGACGGCGCCCGCTTCAGCGGGCTATGACGAGGTGCTGGACCTTGCCGGTCACCTGGTCATGCCGGGCCTTGTGAACGCCCATACCCACAGCGCCATGATCCTGTTCCGGGGCCGGTCCGAAGGGCACAGCCTGCTGACGATGGAGGGCTGGTACAACACGATCCGCGAACCGGAACTGTCGCTTTTGCCCTCGGATATCGGGCCTGCCGTCGCGCTCTCTTGCGCCGAGATGGCCTTGTCGGGCACCACGACCTTCAGCGACCAGTATTTCTTCGCCGAGGAAATCGCCTCGGCTGCCGATGCCTCGGGCCTGCGCGCGGTGATCGCCTATGGCATCGTGCAACTTGGGGATGAAGCACGCGGTGCCGAGGAACTCGGCAACGCTGTGGCCTTCGTCGAGGGGCAGCGCCGCGCCGGGGGCCGGGTCGTGCCGTGGTTCGGGCCGCATGCCCCTTATGTGGACAATGACGAGGCGCTGCTGCGGGCCGAGGTTGCGGCGGCGGTGCGGCTGGGATGCGGGATGCATCTGCACATGGCGGCAGGGCCCGAGGACAACGAGGAGACGCTCGCCCGCTATGGCCTGACCGCCACGCAGGCGCTGGCCCGCGACGGGTTCTTCGCGGGCCGCGTGCTGGCGGCGCATTGCCTTGACCTGTCGCCCGGGGACATCGCCACTTTCGCCGCCCATCCCGCCGCCAGCGTGGCCCATTGCGCAAGTGCCGGCCTGCGCTCGGGGCGCGAGGGGATCTGCCCGGTGGTGGACCTGCGCAGGGCGGGGGTCACGGTGGCGCTTGGCACCGACAATGTGGCCGCGAACAACAGCTATGACATGGTGTCCGAAATGCGGATGGCGGGGCTGGTGGCCAGCCACCGCGAGGGGCGGGCGCAGCCGCTCTCGTCCCGCGATCTGGTGCGGATGGCGACGATCGAGGGCGCCCGCGCGCTGGGGCTGGATAACGAGACGGGATCGCTGGAACCCGGCAAGGCCGCGGATGTGATCGCCTTCGACATGGGTGGTCCGGGCTGGAGCGAGACGCCCGATGTGGCGACCACGCTGGTCTATTCCGGTTCGGGCCGCGATCTGCGCCATTCCTGGGTTGCGGGCGAACGGATCGTGGCGGACGGGCGGTTGACGCGCGCCGATCTGGGGGCCATCAAGCGTGATTATTCCGCGACCTACGCAGATTTCTGGGCTCGCGTGGCCCGGGCAAGAAAGGTGGCCTGAGTGGCGCGCAATCCCCTGATCCTCGATACCGACGGCGGCGTGGACGATGCGCAGGCGCTGACGCTGCTGGTCGCGCATGGCGTGGTGCCGATGGCCGTGACCACCGTCTTCGGCAATGTCGGCCTTGAGGCCGCGACGCGCAACATGCTGTCGACGCTGGCGGTGCTGGGTGCGGATGTGCCCGTGCACATGGGCTGTGACCGCCCGCTGGTGCAGCCGATCATCGACGCGAAGGAGGTTCACGGCGAGGACGGCCTTGGCAATGCACCCCGCCCCGACAAACAGGCCGAGGTCGCGGGCCGCGATGCCGTGACCTTCCTGCGCGACACGTTCCACGCTGCGGCGCAGGCGGGGGGAAAGGTGGATCTGCTGATGATCGGCCCGCTCACCAACCTTGCGGTGGCGCTGCGGCTGGATCCCGACATCATCGCGGGCATCGGCACGCTGACGATCATGGGCGCGACGGTCTATGGCCGCGGCAACACCACGCCCGCGGCCGAGTTCAACATCTATGCCGATCCCGAAGCCGCCAGCATCGTCTTTGCCGCCGATATCGACACCGTCGTCGTCCCGTGGGAGCCCTGCGTGACGCACACCATTCCGGGGCGGCAGGTCGACGCGCTGTTTGCCGAGGTCCAGCCCGGCCTGCCGCGCAGCTTTGCCCATGCGCTGGCCCGCCACGCCCGGCAGGTGATCGAGGGCTATGGCGGGGGCGACACGTTGCATTTCGTCGATCCCTTCGCCGCCGCTGTGGTGGTGGACCCCGGCATCGTGACGAAATCCACCCGCGCCTCTGTCGATGTGGCGCTTGCGCCGGGCATCACGCGGGGGATGACGGTGGTCGATCCCTCGGGCCGGCTTGGCACCTCGATGGTGACGCTGGTCGAAGAGGCCCCGCTGGAGCGACTGGTCGGGATGTATCGCACCTCGATCCACTACAGACCCGAACCATAACCCGAAGACCCGACAGGAGAGACTGCCATGACACTCAAAATTTCCCGCCGCCGCGTGACCCAGGCCATGCTTGGAAGCGCCGTCCTGACTCTGACCGGCGCACGGATCGCGGCCGCACAATCGCCGATGTCCGTCGCGCTGGTCGTGCACGGCACGCTGGGCGACAAGAGCTTTTTCGACAGCGCCGCCGCCGGCATGGCGCGCGCCACGGCCGAGCTTGGCGTCGATGTGACCATCATCGAGGCGGGCCTCGACCGCGGCCGCTGGCAGCCTGCGCTGGATGACGCGGCCGATCAGGGTTTCGACGTCGTCATCGCCGGCACCTGGGAGATGAACGGCTTCATGCAGGAACTGTCGGGCGACTTCCCCGACACCAAATTCATCCTGTTCGATGATGCGCCCGATTTTTCGGACGGGGCCTTCCCCAACATCCTTGCCATCACCTACCGCACCTCGACCGCCGCCTATCTGGCGGGCTACGCCGCCGCGAAGCTGTCCGAGACGGGGCGGCTGGGCACGATCCTGGGTGTCGAGGGCGCGACGATCCTCGAATTCGTCGTGGGCTTCGAACAGGGCGCGCGCGCGGCCAACCCGGATGTCGAGGTGCTGCAGGCCGTCGCCGGCACCTTCGGTGACCCGGCGCGGGGCAAGGAACTGGCGCTGGCGCAGTTCGGGCAGGGCGTGGACATCGTCTTCCCGATCGCGGGCGGCACCGGCATCGGCGCGCTGCAGGCGGCGCGCGACGAAGGCAAGCTGGCCATCGGCGTCGACAGCGACCAGGCCGAGATCTTTGCGCCCACCGATCCCGAACAGGCGGCGGTGATCTTCACCTCGGTCGAAAAGCGGGTGGGCGATTCGCTGGTCACCGCGCTCGAGCAGACGATCGACGGCACCGCGCCCTACGGCACGGCGCTGCTTCTGGGTCTGGCCGACGGCGCGGTCGGCATTTCGCGTAACAGCTTCTTCGAGGCGATCGTGCCCGAGGATCTGCGCGCCGAGCTTGACGCGATCGAGGCCCAGATCATCTCGGGCGAGATCGTCGTCGACACCGTGATGCAGTAAAAACCGGAAGGCCCCCCCCCCCCGCCCGGCCGGGCCCCCCCCCCCCCCCCCCCGCCCCCCCC
>JAFIEN010000104.1 GCA_020832515.1 Rubellimicrobium sp.
CGCGTGCCAGACACGAGACCAGAGAGGAAGGCCAGATGAAACGCCACCGCAATGGCAAGATCGTGGCGCCGCTTGGCCCCGCCTCGGACCCCGACGAGATGATCCGCAACCTGGTCGAGGCGGGCGCGGATGTTTTTCGCCTGAACATGAGCCATGGCGATCACGCCGATATCGCGCGGCGGCACGGGATCATCCGGCAAGTCGAGCGCGATCTGGGATCGCCCATCGCGATCCTGGCCGATCTTCAAGGGCCCAAGCTGCGTGTCGGGACGTTCGCCGATGGGCCCTACGAGCTGGTCGTCGGTGCGTCCTTCCGCCTTGACCTTGACCCGGCCGAGGGGGATGCGACGCGGGTGCAGCTGCCCCACAAGGAGATTTTCGACGCGCTGGAACCCGGATCGACGCTTCTGGTGAATGACGGCAAGATCCGCCTTTCCGTCAAGGATTGCGGGCTCGACTTCGCCAATTGCGTGGTTGAGGTGGGGGGAACGATCTCGAACCGCAAGGGCGTGAACGTGCCCGATGTAGTGCTGCCGCTGGCGGCCCTGTCGGACAAGGACCGCAAGGATCTGGAATTCGTCTGCGCGCTGGGGGTCGACTGGCTGGCCCTGTCCTTTGTCCAGCGCGCCGCCGATGTGGAAGAGGCGCGCCTCCTGACCCGTGGCCGCGCCTCGATCCTGTCCAAGATCGAGAAACCCGCCGCGGTGAAGGCCTTCGACGATATCCTCGAGGTGTCGGACGGAGTGATGGTCGCGCGCGGCGATCTTGGTGTCGAGCTGCCCGTCCAGAACGTGCCGCCGATCCAGAAGCGTCTGGTGCGCAAATGCCGTGCGGCCGGCAAGCCGGTGATCGTCGCGACCCAGATGCTGGAAAGCATGATCGAAAGCCCGATGCCGACGCGCGCCGAGGTCTCGGACGTGGCCACCGCGATCTACGAGGGGGCCGATGCGATCATGCTGTCGGCCGAATCCGCCGCCGGGCAGTTTCCGATCGAGGCGGTGACGACCATGAGCAACGTCGCCTTCGAAGTGGAAAGCGACCCGACCTATACCCAGATCATCGAGGCCAGCCGCACCGCCGTGCGCACCTCGGTCGCCGACGGCATCGTCGCTGCCGCCCGAGAGATCGCCGAGACGACCAAGGTCGCTGCGATCTGCTGTTTCTCGGAATCGGGCACCACCGCGCTTCTGGTCGCGCGCGAACGGACCCGGGTGCCGATCCTTGCGCTGACCTCGGTCGAACGCACGGCGCGGCGGCTGTGCCTGAGCTGGGGAACGAACTGCGTGATCGTGGAACCTGTGGACCGGTTCAAGATGGCCGTCGTCGCTGCGGTGCGCGCGGCCCTTGCGCAGGGTTACGCGACCGAGAAGGACCAGATCGTCGTCACCGCCGGCGTGCCCTTCAACACGCCCGGTTCGACAAACATCCTGCGCGTGGCCCCTTGCGAGGAGCGTTTGATTTTCAGCGGCGAACTGGAGTAATATCTTTCGCAAGCCATGATTTTCCGGCAATCGGGGCTGCGACTTGTGACCAGTGACATCTATATCGTGATCGGGCTGATCCTGCTTGTGCTTGCGGTGCCCGCGATCTTCAGCGCCATGCTAGAGGGGCGCGCCCCGCGCTCGGCGGCGATCCTCGTGCTTGTGGGGGGCGGACTTGTCGCGCTTGCCGTTTACGAGCGGCCCAACACCTACACGCTCTCGACGCTGCCCGATGTCTTCATGCGCACCCTGGGGCGGCTGATCAACTGAGCTCTTGCCCTTCAGGTCGTCCCTGCCTATAGGGGCGCCTTCAATCCCCGCGCGTCCGGCCGATGTGGCATGCCGAGGCGCGCGTTCAACCCCCTCGGAGAGGAGAGCGAAATGCCCAAGATGAAGACCAAGTCGAGCGCCAAGAAGCGCTTCAAGGTGACCGCGACCGGCAAGGTCGTGGCGGCCCAGGCCGGCAAGCGGCACGGCATGATCAAGCGCACGAGGAAATTCATCCGCGATGCGCGGGGCACGACGGTCCTGAGCGATCAGGACGCCCGGATCATCAAGTCCTACATGCCCTACGACCGTTAAGGAGGCCAGCCCATGTCACGCACCAAAGGTGGAACCGTCACCCATCGTCGTCACAAGAAGGTTCTGGATCAGGCCAAGGGCTATTACGGCCGTCGGAGCCAGGTCTTCAAGGTGGCCCGTCAGGCCGTCGACAAGGCCAATCAATACGCCACCCGCGACCGCAAGGTCCGCAAGCGCAACTTCCGCGCCCTGTGGATCCAGCGCATCAACGCCGCCTGCCGCTCGGTCGACGAGTCGCTGACCTATTCGCGCTTCATCAACGGCCTGTCGCTTGCGGGTATCGAGGTGGACCGCAAGGTGCTGGCCGACCTTGCCGTGCACGAGCCCGAAGCATTCGCGGCCATCGCGCACAGGGCCAGGGCCGCGCTGCCGGCCTGAGATCGTCGCATCGGTCGCGATGGCATGGGGCGTCCCTCGGGGGGCGCCCTTTTCGTTTGAAATCTGCGCTTGAAATCTGTCGGGCCGGCGTTCCGGCCGGCAGGCTTGAGCATATGGGTGGTCATGGCGCCGCGCGGGTTCATCCGCCCGGATGATCGACCGCCTCGATGCTGATGGTGTTATTGCAACCGCCTGTTTCGATCGCCCCCGCGCCGGCCATCGCACAAGGCCCGAGGGGTGTCACCAGACGCCCCGGGTCATCGCAACCCCTCGCGATCCGTTCGCGCGGATCACGCCCGGGATGGACCGTCGCCCCGGTCGCAGGTCACTCGGCCGCCGTGGCGGGGGCGATGCCGACGTCACGCCGCCCACCCATGCACAGGATCACGCCTGCAGCCATCAGGATCGTCCCGAAGATCAGCCCGATGACCGTCGCGACCCCGTTCACCGCGACAGCGGCAAGCCCGGCGCCGACCACCATATAGGCCGACGACATCGCGGCCGCATCGGCACCCTCGGTCGGGAACCACCCGGAAAACAGCATCGACATCACCGGCAACAGGACCACGCAGACCCCAAGAAACATGATGCCGCGGCCAAAGGCACGGCGGATGGTCGGCGCGAAGAAACCAAGCACACCGCCACAGGCGATCACGATCAGCAGGATAAGACCGCCGATCTCATCGTTCCTCACCCAGAACCCAACCAGTCCGGGCGATATCGCAAGGGCTGCACCGGTGCCGAAGAACAGGCCTATCAGTCCACCGGCAATCATCCGAAGCGTGTTCATCAAAGACCTCCTCAAACGGCTAACGACATGTTAGCTTAGAAAGTCTTCGCTGCATAGCGGAACCGCCGGTCCCCGGCGATATCGGAAGGACCGCCGCACAGACAGGCCTCGCTTGCCCGCCGCGCCTTGCCTCGGGCGGCAGAACATGCATCCTGCCCCGACCGAAGAACCGGCCCCGAGCGTCCGATGCCCCCCCGCAGCCCCATGCCCGACACCATCAGCCTTGCCCGTGACCGTGCCGAGGCGTCACTTCTGGGTCTGGCGCTTGGCGATGCGATGGGAATGCCTTCGCAGACGCTGAGCATGGCCGAGATCGCGGCCCGCCACGGCTGGATCGCCGATCTGGTCGCCCCCGCGCCCGACCACCCCGTCTCGCGCGGGCTTGTGGCCGGGCAGGTCACCGACGATACCGAGCAGAGCCTGCTGCTTGCCCGCCGCCTGATCGCGGGGAACGGGCAGATCGCGCCCATGGACTGGGCCGATGACCTGCTTGGCTGGGAAGCCGATGTCAGGGCGCGCGGGCTGCACGACCTACTTGGCCCCTCGACCAAGGCCGCGCTGGCGGCCCTTCTGGCCGGGGCCGATCCCGCAACCTCGGGTCAGGGCGGCACGACCAACGGGGCCGCCATGCGCATCCTGCCTGTCGCCATCGCCACGCCGCCCGAACCGCTGTCGCGCCTTATCGACGCGGTCGAGGCGGCCTGCCGCATCACCCACAACACCGGCGAGGCCATCGCCGGGGCCGCCGCCGTCGCCGCCGTGGCAAGCGCGGGGCTTGAGGGGGCGGATTTCCAGACCACCTTGCCACTTGCCCTTGCGGCGGCCCGCGCGGGCGAGGCGCGCGGCACACCGACCGGCGCATGCGACATCGCCGGGCGGATCGCGGCAGCGCTGGAGCTTGCCGGGCGCGGCGTCACCCTGTCCGAACTCGCACAGGCGACCGGCACGCTGGTCGCCACGCATCAATCGGTACCTGCGGCCTTCGGCGTCCTGTCCCTTGCAGGGGGCGAGGTCACGCGGGCCACCGAACTGGCCGCGAATATCGGCGGCGATACCGACACGATCGGCGCCATCTCCGGCGGCATGGGCGGGGCCACGACCGGCTGCACCGCGCTGCCCGAGGCCCGCATCGCGCGGCTGCGGGCGGTCAACCAGCTGGATCTTGCGCCGCTGGTCGAGGGGTTGATCAGGCTGCGCTTGAAGGGGGCGACATGACGGGTGATCTGCTGCAGATGGCGGGCGTCGTGATCGACGTGGTCTACCGCATCCGCGCCCTGCCCCGCGCGGGGGACGAGGCCGAGGTGCTGTCCACCTCCGTCCTGCCCGGCGGCGGGTTCAACGCGATGGCGGCGGCGCGGCGGGCCGGGATGACGGTCCGCCACGGCGGGCGGCTGGGGACCGGCCCCTTCGCCGAGCTTGCCGTCCGGGCGATGCAGGCCGAAGGGATCGCCCTGCCGAAGGGGCGGCTGGCCGGGCAGGATCAGGGCATCTGCACCGTGCTGGTCGACGATCATGGCGAGCGGACCTTCATCGGCGGCGACGGGGCCAACGGGCAGGTCGATGCCGCCTGGCTTGCCGATATTGGTCTCGGCGGCGTGGGCACGGTGCTGGTTTCGGGCTATGCGCTGGCCTATCCGGGCAGCGGGCCCGCGCTGGGCCCCTGGCTTGCCGGCCTGCCCCAAAGCGTGACGCTGGTCTTCGATCCCTCGGCCGCAGTGATCCGTGTCCCGCGGACGCTGCTTGCGGCCGTGGGTGGCCGGGCCGACTGGATCACCGCCAATGCCGACGAGGCAGCGGTCCTGCACCCCCAGGCCACGCCCGAAGTTGCCGCAGCCGCATTGGCCCGCGGGCGGCGGGGCGGGGCGCTGGTGCGGCTGGGGGCCGGGGGCTGCATCCTTGCCACGGATCACGCCCCGCCCGAGCATCTGGCCGGGCTGGAGGTGCGGGCCGTGGATACCAACGGCGCGGGCGACGCGCATACCGGCTGGTTCATCGCGGGCCTTGCGGACGGCCTGTCGCCGCGCGATGCTGCCCTGCGCGCCAATGCCGCCGCCGCGCTATCGACCACCCGCCCCGGCCCCGCGACCGCCCCGACCCGGGCCGAGCTTGACGCCTTTCTTGCCGCCCATGCGGCCCCGGCCACCCCACCTGACGGAGGATGACATGATTTACAGACAGCTTGCCCTGACGACGGCCCTTGTTGCCCTGACGACCCCGGCCCTTGCCGACCAGATCCGCGTGCTGAACTGGAACGGCTACGGCACGGACGAAGACTGGGCCATCGCCGCCTTTGCCGAGGCGACGGGCGTGACCGTCGTGCACGATTATTTCAACTCCGAACAGGAACTTCTGACGAAGCTGCGCACCAACCCCGGTGCCTATGACGTGGTCATGATCAACTCGGCCTTCACGCCGCAGGCCCGCGAGGAAGGGCTGATCCAGCCGGTCGATACCTCGGCACTTGCCAACTTCGCCGACCTTGCGCCCAACATGGCGACGAATGCCGACCTGACCCATGAGGGCGCGGTTTACGGCGTGCCCTGGACCTGGGGCCTGACGGCGCTCGCGGTGAATGCCGACGCCTTCGACGACCTGCCCACCTCGATGGAGGTGCTCTGGGACCCGGACCTTGCCGGGCGCATCTCGATCCGTGACGACGCGCTCGAGGCGGTGCAACTGGCCGCCCTCGCCACCGGGCAGGACATCAACGCCATCGAGGACATGGATGCGGTGGTCGAGAGGCTGGCCGCGCTCATGCCGCAGATCACCACCTTCTGGTCGTCGGAAAACGACTGGAACCAGTTCCTTGCCGCGGGCGATTTCGTCGTCGGCAGCTACTGGAGCGGATCGGCCGAACGCGCGATGGGGATGGGCCTGCCCGTCGCCTTCGTCGTGCCCGAGGAAGGGGCGATCGGCTGGCTGGACGGGCTCTCGGTCGCGACGGGGTCCGGGAATGTCGAGGCGGCGCATGCCTTCATCGACTGGATGATCGACCCGGATTTCTACGTCCGCTGGGCCGAGGCTGGCGCCCCCGCCTCGGCCAATGCCGCCGCCGCCGCCAGCCTGCCCGAGGACAGTTTCAACCGCGCGGTCCTTGGCGACCCGGAGGTGGTGGCGCGGGTGCAGTTCATGCAGCCCGTCAGCGACGAGGACCGGCGCGTCTATCTTGAACTGTGGCAGGATCTGAAGGCGCAATAGGCCCATGGCCCTTGCCCGGCGCGATATCGTCCAGATCGCAGGGCTGATCTCGCCGGCCTATCTGTGGCTGACAGCGGCGGTGTTCCTGCCGCTGTCGGCGATGCTTTACTTCAGCTTTCTGTCCTCGGCCCCGTTCGACGGATCGGCCCCGGTCTTTTCGCTGGAACACTACCAAGCCTTTCTTGACCGGCCGCTTTACCGGGGCCTGTTGTGGAAATCCATCCAGCTGGGCCTTGTCGTCACCGTGATCTGCGTTCTGGTGGGCTTTCCCTGCGCCTGGGTTCTGGCCAAGATGATCCGGGGCCGCTGGCGCGAGGCGCTGTTCTTGCTGGTGATCCTGCCGTTCTGGACCAATTCGCTGGTCCGCGTCTTTTCCTGGGCGATCCTTCTGCGCGGCAACGGCATCCTCGAGCGCGGCCTTGATGCCGTGCTGCCCTTCGACGTGTCGCTGAACCTGATGTTCAGCTATCCGGCGGTGGTGATCGGGCTGGTCCATTCCTACCTGCCCTACGTGATCCTGACGACCTACCTGTCGCTTCAGGCGCTGGATGATTCGCTGATCGAGGCAGCCCGGTCGCTGGGCGCGCGCTGGGGCACCATCCTGTGGCGCATCATCCTGCCGCTCGCCGCCCCCGGCATCATCGCCGGCGCGGTGCTTGTCTTCGTGCCGGTCGTGGGGTCCGTCCTGGAGCCGCGCATCCTTGGCGGGCGGGCGGCGGGCACCTTCTACGGCACGGTGATCGAGGATCAGTTCACCGCCGTCTTCAACTGGCCGCTGGGTGCTGCGCTGTCCTTCATCCTGCTCGCCGTCGTGCTGGCCTGCCTCGCACTGACCGCCCCCATGCTGCGAAAGGCGCAGACATGAGTGTGATTGCGGGCCGGGTTTTTCTGGGGGCGGTGCTGGTATTCCTCTACCTGCCCATCGCGGTGATGGCGCTGATGTCGTTCAACGCCTCGCCCTTCTACGCGCTGCCGTTCGAATTCTCGACGACATGGTACACGCGTCTGGCGGGCAATGCCGAGATGCAGGCCGCCGCCGCCCGCAGCCTGATCATCGCCTCTGCCACCGCCCTGATCGCGACGGCCCTTGGCACCGCCGCTGCCATCGCGCTGTGGCGGTTCGAGTTTCCGGGCAAGCGGGTGTTGCAACTCCTGCTGTTCCCGCCAATCGCGATCCCGTGGCTGATCACCGGGACGGCGATGCTGATCTTCTTCTTCTCGGTCGGCATCGGGCGCGGCACACCGGCCCTGATCCTGGGCCATGTGGCGCTGGCGATCCCTTACGTCATCGTCGTCGTCGCGGCCCGTCTGCGCACATTCGACCCGGTGCTGGAAGAGGCGGCCCGGTCGCTGGGCGCGGGCGCCTGGACCGTGACCCGCCGCATCACCCTGCCGTGGATCGCGCCGGGCATCGTGGCGGGCGCGCTTTTCGCCTTTGCGGTGTCCTTCGATCAGTTCGTCGTCTCCTACTTCCTTGCCACACCCGGCGACACGACCCTGCCGGTCCTGATCTACACCGCCATCCGCAAGGGATTTACCCCTGAAATCAACGCCGTATCGACCCTGATCATCCTGGCGTCCATGCTGCTGATGTTCCTCGTCTCGCGCGTCTTCCGCTTCGGGGGGGAACGCTGATGGCCGAGGTCCGGGTCGAGGGGCTGGGCAAGGATTTCGACGGGCAGCCGGTCCTGTCCGATATCTCGCTGACCTTCGGCGACGGTGAATTCTTCGGCCTGCTCGGCCCTTCGGGCAGCGGCAAGACCACGCTTCTGCGCCTGATCGCGGGCTTCCTGTTCCCCGACCGGGGCCGGATCCTGATCGGCGGCGACCCGGTCGAGCGTATCCCCGTCGAGCGGCGCGAGGTGGGGATGGTGTTCCAGAACTACGCGCTTTTCCCCAACATGAGCGTGGCCGAAAATGTGGGCTTCGGCCTGCGCGTCCGCGGCGTCTCGCGGGCCGAGGAGGCGCGCAGGGTGGCTGAGGTGCTGGAGCTTGTGCAACTGGGCGCACTGGGCGCGCGCCGGCCGCATCAGCTTTCGGGCGGGCAGAAACAGCGCGTGGCGCTGGCGCGTGCCATCGTCACGCGGCCCCGCGTCCTTTTGCTGGACGAACCGCTGAGTGCGCTGGACAAGAGCCTGCGGGTCGAGATGCAGATCGAGCTCAAGCGCATCCAGCGCGAGGTGGGGATCACGACGATCTTCGTGACCCACGATCAGGAAGAGGCGCTGACCCTGTCCGACCGGATCGGCATCCTGAAGGGCGGGCGGCTGGTGCAGGAAGGCCCCCCGCGCGAGGTCTATTTCCGCCCGAAGGACGCCTTCACGGCGGGCTTTCTGGGCGAGGCGAACCTGTTTTCCGGCATGCCCGAGGATGGCGGGCTGAGGCTGACAGACGGTTCGCTGATCGCGTGGCCGGCAGGCGCGGGCCCGGTGCCGATGATCGCCGTCCGCCCCGAAAACCTGCGCGCCCTGCAACCGGGACAAGGCCACGGCAACCGCATCACGGCCCGGCTGCGGCACCGGGTCTTTGCCGGGGCGACCGGAACCCTGGTGCTTGACTGGCGGGGCCAGCAGATCAAGGTGACGGCCCGGGAAGAGGACCTGCCCAGCCTGTCCGAAGGGCAGGAGATCACGCTTGGCTGGGATCGCGACGCCTCGATCCCGCTCGGAGACGCGACGGAGGGGTGACCGGCGGACGGGAACGCCGGGGCAAGGGGGCGCCCGACAGGCCCCGACAGACAATGGGCGGTGGCGGAGTGTGAAGGGGGGCAAGGCCCGCCCCGGCCTGCATTCACAAAAAGCTCTGCGGGTCCACGTCGATCGCGACGCGCAGATCGCCCTTCGGCCGGAACTGCCCCAGCCAGTCCGCCAGCGCCGCCTGCAAGGGCGCGCCCTTCTCCGCCTTGACCAGAAGCCGCACCCGGTGCCGCCCCCGGATCCGCGCGATGGGGGCGGCTGCCGGACCCCAGACCTCGGCCCCGATACGGCGCAGCGGTTCGGCGTTGCGGGCCAGCGCCATGCCCAGATCGAAGACCGCCTGCAGATCGGGCGAGGACAGGATGATCCCGGCCATACGCCCGAACGGCGGGACGCACGCCGCATGACGGCTTTCGGCCTCGGCCTTCCAGAAGCCTTCCTCGTCGCCCGACAGGATCGCCCGGATCACCGGATGTTCGGGCTGGAAGGTCTGCAAAAGCGCCTCGCCCGGTGCCTCGGCCCGGCCCGCCCGGCCCGCGACCTGCCGCATCAGCTGAAACGTCCGTTCGGCCGCGCGCAGGTCGGATCCCTGCAGACCCAGATCCGCGTCGATCACCCCCACAAGCGTCAGAAGCGGGAAGTTGTGTCCCTTGGCGACAAGCTGCGTCCCGATGATGATGTCGGCAGCCCCCCCGGCGATCCCCTCGATATGCTCCTTCAGCGCCCGGGCCGATCCGAAAAGGTCCGAGGACAGGACGCTGACCCGCGCATCCGGAAAGGCCGCCGTCACCTCTTCGGCCAACCGCTCGACCCCGGGTCCGACCGGCGCCAGCTTCCCCTCGGCCCCGCAGGCGGGGCAGGCGTCGGGAACGGGACGGGTCGCCCCGCACTGATGGCACATGAGCCGCTTGAGGAACCGGTGCTCGACCATCCGCGCGTCGCAGTGATCGCAGCCGATCTGATGCCCGCAGGCCCGGCACAGCGTCACCGGCGCATAGCCGCGCCGGTTGAGGAACAGCAGCGCCTGTTCCCCCTTCTCAAGCCGCGCGGCCACGGCCCGGCGCAGGGTGGGTGAAACCCAGCTGCCCGCACCCATCTCTTCGGCACGCATGTCGATCGCGCGCATGCGCGGCATCACCGCCGCCCCGAACCGGTCGGCCAGCAGAACGCGCCCGTATTTGCCGGCCTGCGCATTCACCCATGTCTCAAGACTTGGCGTGGCCGAGGCCAGCACCGCCTGCGCCCCGGTAAGCGAGGCGCGCAGAACCGCCATGTCACGCGCGTTGTAGAAGACGCCCTCTTCCTGCTTGTAGGAGGTGTCATGTTCTTCATCCACGACGACCAGCCCAAGGTCGCGGAAGGGCAGGAACAGGGCCGAACGCGCACCGACGACCAGCTGCACCCCGCCTTCGGCCACCATCTTCCACAGCCGGCGCCTCTCGGTCAGGGTGATGCCGGAGTGCCATTCGCCGGGGCGCGCGCCGAAACGCTGCTCGACGCGGGCCAGAAAGGCACCGGTCAGCGCGATTTCGGGCAGAAGGACAAGGGCCTGCCGCCCCTGCCGCAGGCATTCGGCCACCGCTTCAAGATAGACCTCGGTCTTGCCCGACCCTGTCACACCTTGAAGCAGCGTTGTCCCGAAACCCCCGGAATGCAGGGCAGCCGACAGCGTTCCGGCGGCCTCGGCCTGTTCCCCGGTCAGTGTCACCCCGCCCAGATCCGGGTCGAGCCGCGGATAGGGCAAGTCGCGGGGCGCGGCCTCTTCGCGCAAGGTTCCGGCCTGGACAAGGCCCTTGACCACACCCGTCCCCACGCCGGCGGCCTGCGCCAGTTCGCCCAGCGTCAGCGCCGCCCCGCCGAAGGTCTGCATCGCCTCGATCACCCGCTCGCGCGCTTCGGTCATGCGGGCGGGTCGCGCTTCGTCCAGCCGGTAGACCATGCGCAGGGCCGGCCCCTCGCCAAGGCCGGGGGCGCGGGTGGCCAGACGCAGCATCGCCGACAGCGGCGTCAGCGTGTAATCGGCGACACGGATCAGGAACTGGCGCAATTCCTCGCGCATCGGGGCGACCTCGAGGACCCGCCCCACGGGCCGGACCTTTGCCGGATCGAAATCGCCCTGCCCCGGCCCCCAGACCACGCCCAGCACGCGGCGGGGGCCCAGCGGCACTTCGACATGGGCACCCTGCCAGCAGCCGCCCTCGGGCGCGCGATAATCAAGAAGGCGGTCCAGCGGCTGGGTGGTCAGCACGGCCACCAGATCGCCCTCGTGATAGAACTCAGCCATTGCCGATCCCGCTTCGGGGTTCCCGCCGCCCCTGCCATCAGGTAAAGGCAGGGCCGGAAAAGGCCAAGACCCGCAGCTTCGGGCCAGGCCCATGGTTCAGGATCCGTCAGGCAAGGAAAAGCCCATGAAGTTCTTCGTCGATACCGCCGTGATCGAGGAGATCGCGGAACTCAACGACCTCGGCATGGTGGACGGGGTCACGACCAACCCCTCGCTCATCCTGAAATCGGGACGAGACATCATCGAGGTGATCACCGAGATCTGCGCCCTGGTCGAGGGCCCCGTCAGCGCCGAGGTGGTGGCCACCAAGGCAGATGACATGATCGCCGAGGGCCGCAAGCTGGCGGCAATCGCGCCCAATATCGCGGTCAAGGTGCCGCTCACCTGGGACGGGCTGAAGGCCTGCAAGGTGCTGTCGGGCGAGGGGAAGATGGTCAATGTGACCCTCTGCTTCTCGGCCAACCAGGCGCTTCTGGCGGCGAAGGCGGGGGCGACCTTCATCTCGCCCTTCATCGGGCGGCTGGACGACATCAATCTCGACGGGTTGCAGCTGATCGCCGATATCCGAGAGATCTATGACAATTACGGCTACGAGACGCAGATCCTGGCCGCCTCGATCCGCAGCGCCAATCACATGAGCGAATGCGCCAGGATCGGTGCGGATGTGGCCACTGCACCGCCTTCCGTGATCAAGGCGATGGCAAACCACATCCTGACAGACAAGGGCCTGCAGCAGTTCCTTGCGGATTGGGCCAAGACCGGGCAGTCGATCGCCTGACGTTCGTCCTGCGCGTCGGGCGGCAGGGAGCGGTCCGCGACGGCTTGCTCCGGCTTGGGCGCGCGGTATGCTGATGGCGACTTTCAGAGAGATGGGCACTTGCGATGACACTTCCCGCACCCGAGACGAAGATCGTGACCGGCTGGCGCGTGGCCTGTGACGGGGGCGAGGGGGCGCTGGGGCATCCACGGGTCTGGCTGTCGATCCCGCAGGACCGGGGCTGGGTGGAATGCCCTTACTGCGATGCGCGGTATGTGCACGAGGATTTCCGCGACACGGCGGCCTG
>JAFIEN010000105.1 GCA_020832515.1 Rubellimicrobium sp.
GCGCTCGAAGGTCCGGCTCTCGCGATGTGCGTGCTTTCCGTCGCGCCAGATCGACACCTGGGCAAGCCAGGCGGTCGTGCCATCTTTGCGTTTGCGCCGAATGATGCTACCCGTGGCCCTACAACATTGCCGCTTTTTTCTACAACCTGTGTTATAAAGGGGTGCAAAAAACGGGCAAGAATTGCAACCGATGAGACAGGAACGGGACAAGCACTTGAGCGCTAATACGCTGACTGAAAACAAGAAAGACAATATTGTCAGTGCCACGAAATTAAGCATTGCGCCGATGATGGACTGGACCGACAGGCATTGCCGTCGTCTGCACCGGGTCATTTCGGCGCGCGCGCTGCTCTATACCGAAATGGTGACGGATCGCGCCGTCATCCATGGCGACCGTGATCGTCTCTTGGGCTTCGATCCGGTCGAACATCCCGTTGCGCTTCAGCTTGGCGGCAGCGATCCCGCGCTTCTGGCCGAGGCGGCACGGATCGGGGCGGATCGGGGGTATGACGAGATCAACCTGAACTGCGGCTGCCCCTCCGACAGGGTGCAGTCGGGCTGCTTCGGCGCGGTGCTGATGGAGCGACCGACGCTGGTGGCCGAATGCGTGGCGGCAATGGGCGCGGCGGTCGATGTGCCCGTCACCGTGAAATGCCGTATCGGCGTCGATGAGCAGGATCCGCGCGACGCGCTGCCGCGGTTTCTTGAAACCGTCAGCGCGGCCGGCGTTTCGCGCTTCGTCATCCATGCCCGCAAGGCCTGGCTGCAGGGCCTCTCGCCAAAAGAGAACCGCGAGGTGCCGCCGCTCGACTATCCGCTGGTGGCCGAAATGAAACGCGCCTTTCCGCATCTGACGATCTGCGTGAACGGCGGGATCAACTCGCTGGACGAGGCGATCGGCTTTCTCGAGGCCGGGCTGGACGGGGTGATGATCGGGCGGGCCGCCTATCATCAGCCGATGGAGGTGCTGGGCGCGGCGGATCAGCGGATCTGGGGCGAGGGCAGGGAGAAATCGCCTGTCGAGGTGGTCGAGGAGATGCTGCCATATCTCGAGGCGCATCTGGCCCGCGGCGGGCGGCTGCATCAGGTGACGCGGCATATGCTGGGCCTCTTCTCGGGCCGTCCCGGCGCGCGGGGCTGGCGGCGAGTGCTGTCGACCGAGGCCGTGAAGGACGGGGCAGGTATGCAGGTGCTGACCCGCGCGCTGGCCGAGGTCGGCGCTGCGGCGGCGGCGGCCTGACGCCTGCCGGATGCCGACATGATCGCCGGGGGTGCTGGCGGGGACTGCGTCCAGCGTGTATCAGTCGGTCGCCCGTCCCGGTCATGGGACGCTGGAAGGACCCCTCGATGCCCGATCCCGGACTGCTTGCACTGATGGCACTGATGCTTCTGGCCATCGGCGCGCTGGCGGGCATTCTGGCGGGCCTGCTGGGTGTCGGCGGGGGGATCGTGCTGGTCCCGGCCTTCTTCTATGCGTTCACCGTCCTGGGTTACGACAGCCCGCAACTGATGCAGATGTGCCTTGCCACATCGCTGGCCACGATCATCGTCACCTCGACCCGGTCCGTGGTCGCGCATCACCGGCGCGGCGCGGTGGATTGGGGCGTGCTCAGGACCTGGGCGCCGGGCATCGCGCTGGGGGCGGTCGTGGGCGTGGCACTGGCCACATCGCTGCGGTCCACCGCGTTGCAGGCGATCTTCGGCGCCTTGGCGACGCTGGTGGCGCTCTACATGATCCTTGGGCGGGCGCACTGGCGGCTGGGCGATGCGATGCCGGGCGGCCTGGCGCGGGCGGGGCTGGCGCCGGGGATCGGCTTCCTGTCGGTGCTGATGGGGATCGGTGGCGGGTCATTCGGTGTGCCGGTGCTGACGCTCTACAGCACGCCGATGCATCGCGCGGTTGCGACCGCTGCAGGCTTTGGCTTTCTGATCGCGGTGCCCTCGGTCATGGGGTTCCTTCTCGTGACCATGCCCGAAGGGGGGCGGCCTCCGCTGACCATCGGTGCGGTCAATCTGGTCGCCTTCGGCATCGTCATTGCCATGACGGTGATCACGGCGCCGATGGGGGTGGCTTTGGCGCATCGGACAGATGCCGTGCGGCTGCGTCGGATCTTTGGCCTCTTCCTGACCGTGGTCGGGCTGAACATGCTGCGCAAGGCAGCAGGATGGTAGGGGCTGCGGCCGAGCTGGCGACGCGCGGCTGGACCCTTCTGCCAAGGGAGGCGGGGGTGGCCCGCTGGGCGGTCGCGGCGCGCGTTCTGGCCCGAAGCGTGACGGCCGATCCCGCGATGCAGGCGCGCTGGCTGCGCCATGGCGGCACATGGTTCGTGGGGGTGGATGCTCTGCCGAACGGCCCCGACGGCACGGTTGATGGGGTGCCCCTGCCCGGCGCCTGGCGCTCGGTGACGGGTTGGACGGGGCCACTGCACCCGGCGCAGCTTTCGGTCGTTCACCCGGGCTACCCGGGGCGCGATCCCGACGAGAGCGAGGCGCAGCACAGGTTCCGACGGGACAGGGACGCGGCACATCTGGATGGGCTCCTGCCCGAGGGGCCAGGTCGCCGCCGGTTCCTGCGCGAACCGCATGCCTTCATCGCCGGGTTTCCGCTGACGGAGATGACGGAGGAAACGGGGCCCTTCGTCGTCTGGGACGGCAGTCACGCCGTGATCCGCGCGGCGCTCGGCGCCCGGTTGGCCGGAGTTGCGCCCGATGAATGGGCGCAGGTGGACCTGACCGATCTCTACATGGCGACCCGTCGCCGTGTCTTCGAGACCTGCCCGCGGCGTGTCGTGACGGCGCAACCGGGCGAAACCATTCTCGCGCATCGGCTCTCGATCCATGGTGTCGGTGGCTGGGCCGATGGCGTGCCGGGGCCAGAGGGTGGGCGGATGATCGTCTGGTTCCGCCCGATCCTGCCGGACCCTGGGGACTGGCTCGCCGAAGGGTGATCAGGCGCCGGTGGAATTTGCGCCGGATGATCTTGCGAAAGCGAGTTGGACGATGTCGGCCTTCCGGCCGTCGTCTCGGGCGGTTGGCCAGGATCGTGTCACGCCCGGGTGGCCCCCGCCGGACCGAAGGGTGCGATCGCCGGTCGGGGATCGATCGCAGGGTGGGAAAACTCGTGCACCCAAGGCAATACCGCCCGGAACACCCGCGACGGACCGAACGGCGGCGCCCCCCGTCAGTGCCGGTCAGTCGGCGCCCCTCAACCCGACACCACGCGTGGTTTGCCGCCGCGCCTGGGCGCACGCGCGGTTGCGGACGCGTTCCCGTCGGCATGCGCATCAATGAAATCCAGCACCAGCGGACGGATATTGTTGCGCCAGCTTCGCCCGGCGAAGATCCCGTAGTGACCGGCACCACGCTCAAGATGACTGGCCTTCAGCTCTGGCGGCAGCCCGACAAGAAGGTCCAGCGCTGCCCGGCACTGCCCCGGGGCCGAGATGTCGTCCTGCTCGCCCTCGACCACCTTCACGGCCACCCGCGTGATCTTGCCCATATCGACATGCTTGCCGCCGACACGGAAATCGTTGCGCGCAATCTCGCGGGTCTTGAAGACACGCTCGACGGTCGAAAGATAGAATTCGGCCGTCATGTCCATGACGGCAAGATACTCGTCGTAAAAGATATTGTGCTTGTCGTGATCCGATGCCTCTCCCTTGATCACGCGCAGGATCTGGTTCTGAAAGGCCTCGACATGCGTGCCCGCATTCATCGAGATGAACGAGGCCAGCTGCAAAAGCCCCGGATAGACCTGCCGCCCGACGCCTGCATACTTGAACCCGACACGCTGGATCACCGAATGCTCGAGCTGGCCCATCGTCGTGCGGCGGCCGAAATCCGTCACTTCGGTCGGGTTCGCGTCGGGATCGACCGGCCCGCCGATCAGCGTAAGGGTGCGCGGCTGTGCCTCGGGATCCTCCTCGGCCAGATAGGCGGTGGCGGCAAGGGCCAGCGGAACAGGCTGGCAGATCGCGATCACATGCAGGTCGGGGCCAAGCGCCTTCATGAACTCCACAAGGTAGAGCGTATAGTCCTCCACATCGAACTTTCCGGCGCTGACCGGAATATCCCGGGCATTGTGCCAATCGGTCAGAAAGACCTCGCAATCGGGAAGAAGGCTGATCACGGTCTTGCGCAGCAAGGTCGAGTAGTGGCCAGACATCGGTGCCACCAGCAGCACCCGTCGGCTGCGCGGGGTCCGGCCCGGTACCTTGAAATGAATCAGATTGCCGAACGGATTGTCGATCAGCGTCATGATTCGGACCGTGTGATCCGTCCCGTCCTCGACCGTGACCGAGGGGATCCCCCAGTCGGGCTTGGTGACCATCCGCGCGAAGCTGCGCTCGGTCACCTCGCCCCAGGCCTTGATCCATGCGATCGCCGGATTGGGCGTCAGCGCCATGGCCGGATAGCTGCCAAAGGCCCGGGCGGTCGCGCCAAGCCATTGGTTGGTGTTGCGCGTGCTTTCCATCAGGTCGTAGGTCATCATATACTTCATGGCGCTGCCACCCTTCCGATCCTGACCCGCGGTCGCGAAAGGCGTTCCGCCCATACCCGGGATGCCGCTTCATCGAACCGATCTGCCAAGGCGACCAACCGATGCTGCACCTGCAAACTAGGCGTGAAACACTGACATGACAACAAGAGATGCAGCAGAGCCCCCCCGTGCACCGGATCCGGCCGATGGCGCAGAGCTTGCCAAACTCGAACAGAACATCGCAAGGATCGAGGCGCTGACCCAGCGGCTCGTTACGGCCATGTCGCGCAAGCGCCAGGTCCCGAAGGCGCTGCAGGGACCGGATGCCGAACTTTATCTCAAGGCGGGCACTGCCTGGATGCAGGAGATGATGACCAATCCGGCGCGTCTGATCGAGCATCAGGCGGAATACTGGGGCAAGGCCCTCAAGCATTACCTCGAGGCGCAGCAGGCTCTGGCGCAAGGCACCTTCGCAGCGCCACCTGACCGGACCCCGGGCGACCGTCGCTTCGCCAATCCTTTGTGGGAAACACATCCCTATTTCAACTTCATCAAGCAGCAATACCTGATGAATGCCGAGGCGATCCAGAAGTCGATTGCCGCGATCGAGGGCCTCGACGAGGCCGAGCGCAGGCGGCTTGACTATTTCAGCCGCCAGATCGTCGACATGATGAGTCCGACCAATTTCCTCGCCACCAATCCCGACGCGCTGGAACGCGCAGTCCAGACCGAGGGACAATCCTTGGTTGACGGGTTGGCGAACCTTGTCGCCGACCTTGAGCGGAACGACGGAGAGGTGGTCGTCACGCTCTCGGATCCTGACGCATTCACTGTGGGGGGTAACCTCGCCACGACGCCGGGGGATGTGGTCTACCGCAACCGAATGTTCGAATTGATCCAGTATCGGCCGACAACCGCGACGGTGCATCGAACCCCGCTGATCCTGTTTCCGCCCTGGATCAACAAGTTCTACATTCTGGACCTGAAGCCTGCCAACAGCCTCATCAAGTGGATTGTCGACCAGGGCTTCACGCTTTTCGTGGTGTCCTGGGTCAATCCGGATGCGACATACCGCGAAACGTCGATGACGGATTACGTCGAAGAGGGGTATCTGACGGCCCTCTCCGAAGTGAAGCGGATCTGTTCTGTCCCGAAGGTCAATGTTATCGGCTATTGCATCGCCGGCACGACGCTCGCCCTGACGCTGGCGCTTCTGGCGCGGCGGGGTGATACCTCGATCAGGTCGGCCACCTTCTTCACCACGCTGACCGATTTTTCGGATCAGGGCGAGATGGCGGTCTTCCTGACCGATGACTTCGTCGATGGGATTGAAGCCGAGGTAGAGGAGGCAGGAGTGCTTGACTCCTTCTACATGAGCCGCACGTTCAGTTTCCTGCGTGCGAATGACCTCATCTACGCACCCGCGATCCGCAGCTACATGATGGGCCAGTCGCCTCCGGCATTCGACCTTCTGTTTTGGAACGGTGACGGGACGAACCTGCCCGGGCGCATGGCAGTCGAATACCTTCGGGGGCTTTGTCAGGCGAACCGTTTCGCAGGGGAAGGTTTCGAAATCGCAGGGGAAATCGTGCATCTCGCCGATATAGACTTCCCGCTTTGCGCCATAGCCTGTGAGACCGATCACATCGCCGGATGGACCGCAAGCTACAACGGAATTCGGGCGATGGGGTCGAAAGACAAAACCTTCATCCTGTCCGAATCCGGCCACATCGCGGGCATCGTCAATCCGCCTTCCAGACAGAAATACGGCCACTGGACCAATGCCGATCTTCCTGAGGATCCGCATGATTGGCGCAAGGGTGCGCAAAAGAACGAGGGTTCGTGGTGGCCGTGCTGGGTCAATTGGCTTGGAGGCCGGTCCGGTGGAATGGTCCCCGCCCGCAGCCCCGGCTCCGATGCTCACCCTGTACTTGGACCCGCACCCGGAACTTATGTCACCTCGCGACCAGTTGACTGAGCAAGGTCTCGAGACCACGAATGTCTTGTGCGTCTTTCGACGAACACCCACGACGTGCGGAAGGCGGTCATCGGAAATCGCCGTGATCCAGGCATTGTTACGCCGCGACGGCGGGCTGCCCCCCTGTTGGAGACCGCAACCGCCGTCCAACGCCGGAAGCCCGAACAGCTTCGATCGGTCAGATCCAACTCTGTCTGGAAAGTGCGACCGACAGGACCCCAGAGCGCCAGCGCGAACGTAGGCGGCATCCCGGCGGGTTGGCCGGAGAACTGGAGCCTCAACGAACAACGAATTCGGCATGTAGCGCCCCGGCCGCCTTGATGGTGTTCAGAATATCGATCATGTCCAAGGTCGAGACCCCCAGCGCGTTAAGGCCGGCCACGACCTCGGACAACGACGTGCCGGCCGAGACTTCTGCGAGACCTGTGCCCGGCTCTCTTTCGATCTCTGCGGTTGTGCGTGGCACGACAACGGTTTCGCCTGTCGAAAAGGGGTTTGGTTGGACCACCAAGGGTGTTTCGTCGACCCGCAAGGTCAGGTTTCCCTGACTGACGGCGACCCGACTGATCCGCACATCCTCTCCGATGACGATCGTTCCCGATCGTTGGTCGACCACGACGCGTGCCCGTATCTCTGGTTCGACCGGCAGGTTCTCTATCCTGCCGACAGCATGGGCCGCTGATCCCAAATGCGTGGCTGATATGTCCATTCGCACGGTCCCGGGATCGAGCATGGTTGCCACATGGCGACCAAAGTGACGGTTGATGGCCGACTCGATCCTCAGGGCGGTGGTGAAGTCTGGCTCTCGAAGCGCGAGTCTCAGGCTTTGGAGGCTGTTGAATTCGAACGCAACTTCCCTTTCCACAGTTGCACCCGATGGAATGACACCGGCTGTCGGAACACCCTGCGTCACGCGGGCGGCTCCGCCTTGGACAGTGACTCCGCCGGCGATGATCGTTCCTTGTGCAACGGCATAGATCTGGCCGTCCGCCGCATTCAACGGTGTCATTACCAATGTGCCGCCAAGCAAACTCGACGCATCGCCGATCGCCGAGACCGTCACGTCGATCTTGCTGCCCGATCGCGCGAATGGAGGCAGGCTGGTTGTCACCAGGACGGCCGCCACATTGCGCGGCCGGAACTGCTCTCCGGTGACATTGACCCCGAGCCTTTCGAGGATGTTGGTCATGATCTCTTCCGTAAATGGCGAATTCCGAAGCCCATCTCCAGTTCCATTCAAACCGACAACCAATCCATAGCCGACCAGATCGTTTGATCGGACGCCATCGAACTCGACCAGATCCTTGAGACGCACTGGCGTGCTGGTGGCAATCGACGGCACCAACAGACCAAGTGTCGCAATCAGAAACAGCCATCTGGTCATCTCAGAAAGCCGACCAGGCTCAGCCCGGAGAGTCGGGCAACGACCGCATATTGCGTTTCGAGTTGCAGACGCACGGCCTGCAACTCCGATGCCGTTCGGAATGGATCGGCTTCGATCATGGCATTGCGCATCTGGCCAAGTGATGACTCTTCTGCCTCGTGTCTGACGATGCTGCGTTCGACCACCTCCTCTACTAGCCCAAGGCGGCCACGGACCGCCGTCAGACCGTCGCTGCCGGCGACAAGGCGCAGGCCGGCCTCCTTGAGCAATTCTGCACGTGTGCGGTCGTCAAAGGCGAGGACCCCGTCATCAGCCAGGGCCGCCATTGCCATTGCCTTCAGCATGTCCCGGATCCCGGGATCGTCGGCGCGACCGTCGATCGCGATGACGACATCCCGGTCGACGCGCCTTTGAAGGGGCGGACCCGGGTCGCCCTGATAGGCAAGGGTTTCGAAACCGCCTCCCGGGAGATCGAACCACCCATCCATCACCGCGATCACATCACTTGTCGTTGTTGCCCCCGACAAGGCAAGGCGAAGATCCTGGAGAATTGTGGCGGCATCAGCCAATGGAGGTCGGTCAGAGCGGTCACCTGAAAACAGGGACTGTCCCGCAAGTCCCGTGTTCAGTGCCGCGATCATCTCGGTCAAGCCCTGTGCAGCGGCTCGGGACGCAGCCTGCTGCAGGTGGATTGGGGTCTCGAGCTTGATGCCGATCAGATTCGTCCCCTGCCTGCTACGGGTCTGATCGACCTGTTCGAGGACAAGCTGCATCGCGCCAAGTCTTTGCGACAGCTCGGCCGAGCTCCGGGCGAAGGAACCGGCTGCTGCAATCTGTCTGTCGATCGCGCCAATGCGCTGACCATCGCCGCGAAGCCTGTCGATGACGTCGGAGACGCGGCCGGTGGAGAGTTCATTGGCAAGGCGATCGAGTGAACGCTTGATCGCGGCGGTGTTTCGCAGCGCGCTGAACTGCCGGGCCTGATCGCCAGCACTGCTGAGTCCGGAAGGAAGCTTCATGGTCAGATCTCCAGCAGGGTACGGATAAGGGCTTCAAGTGTCTGGATCACGCGGGCGTTCGCCGCATAGGCCTGTTCGATGCGGAGCAGCATCTGCATTTCCTCATCCGTATCCACGCCTTGTGCCAGTTCGGCTGTTCTCAGCATACTCCAGCGCGCGGTCGCCTGACCGAGGCCGGCTTCGGCATTGAGGCGCTCGAGTCCGATCCCGGAGAGAAAACCATTCGCCAGGAATGCAGCACCGCCTGCTGATCCACCGGTGGAAAGAACCTGTGGCGAACCAAGGGCATCGAGCCAGGCATCAATCTGTCGGGATTGACCCACAGGCCCTGCGGTCATTGCGGCGACACCGTCACGCAGACGGAACAGTTCCCCTCCGCGGAGCGGGTCGACAGCTGCATTCAAACCCATTCGGGAAGAGAGGCCTGCCTCGTTGGCCGGCGTGAACGCAAGGCCAAGGTCAGTGAACAGTCCGGCGTCGCCCGGACCAAGGCTGGGATCGACAGTTGACGACTGGAAGCGTTCGACGAGGTTGCGGGCGAGAGAGTCGAGATCTGCCTGGGCTGACACCAGTATCCGGTCACGCAGCGCGAAGGCTGCGCCCAGCGACCCGCCGTCGAGCTTGCCCAGCCCATCTTGAGGGCTGGCAGGGGCGCCGTTCAGGGTGATGCCGGACAGGCCCCCCGAGGCGAGTGTCATTTCCGGCACGATCGTGGGGGTCGGCTGGAACCCGATCCGGACCGCCCGGCCATCCAGGAGGGTCGCTCCGCCAGGGGTGACGAGGGCGATCGTCCCGTCATCGCGCTGAAACTCCCTGACCGGTACCATGGCGGCGATCCTGTCGATCTCACGCTGACGCTGGTCCATCAGGGCGGTCGTTTCGCGGCCGCCTAGCTGCAGGCGGGCAATGTCGGCATTGAGATCCTCGATCCGGCCAAGAGAGGTGTTCAACGCGTTGACCTGATCATGGATCGCGCGGTCAGCCTCCTGCCGCAGGGTGCGGATCATGCGCTCGCCGTCATGGAAGGCCTCGGTCACCGCAGTCATGCGAACCAGCACCTGCCCAAGGCGGATCTCGGAGGCAGGTTCGGCTGATGCAAGGATAAGAGCCTGTTCCAGAGCGACGATCCGCGTGGCAATCGAGTCATCCGTTCCGAAACGCCCGACGGCCTGCTCGAGACGGACCAGTGCGTTCAACGATGCCTCCTCCCCTGACATGCGGGCTTCGGCAAGGCGTCTGTCCTGCAGGATCCCTCGGTCGAGCAGGCGCGCGATGCCGTCGACCTGGACGCCGCCTGTCGGAGAACGCACCGAGAGGTCCACCCTGCGCTTCGCGTAGCCCTCGGTCATCGCGTTGGCGACATTCGAGGACACGACCTCGGCCATCCGCGAGGTCGCATTGAGCCCAGACAGGGCATTCGAGAAGGCGCCGGAAATGGCCATGGCGGTTCAGTCCTTCGCGGGTCAGCGCTTGATGTTGGTGGTTTCCTGAAGCATCTCGTCCACGGTCTGGATGACCTTCGCGTTCGACGAATAGGCCCGCTGGGTCTGGATCAGCTGTGTGAGTTCGCGTGCGACATCCACCGTCGATTCCTCGCGCGTGTAGCTCATGATGTCGCCCGCAGGGCCGTCACCTGCATTCCACAGATAGAAGCCACCACTTTGCTGACTGACCGAAAAGGTCTGGTTGCTGTTCACCTGCAATCCGTTGGGATTGGGCACATCCACCACCGGGATCTGGAAGACCAGCCTCGAGATGCCGGTATCGTAAAGCGCATAGACCATGCCCCTCGAGTCGATCTCGACTCCGGTCAGCAGGCCGGCGGGCGCACCGTCGCGGCTTGACCTGATCGGGGCGAACTCACCCGAAAGCTGGGTCATCCCGTCCGGTTGACCCGGTGAGCCGATACGGAAGGCGATCGGCCCGCCGGCAACCTGCAATGCAAGCGAGCCGGTTACCGGGTCATAGGGGCCGCCGGTGATCTGTGTGACGCTCTGAAGCGTTCCACCAAGCGCGCGGCTGTCGTCGAAGACCAGCGTGTAGCTGGCGATAACTGCATTGTTCGACGCGCTGTCGGCAATCTCGAGTGTCCATGTGTTGGTGCTTCCCGTTGCCGGAACCGTCGGCGTGTATGTCACGCTCAGGCTCTGCCGCAGGCCGAGGTTGTCGAAATACTCGACCGTCATCGTCTGGGGTTGACCATCCGCCCCGGCCACCGTCGCGGTTGCGGGCAGGTTCACGGAAAGGTCGACCCGGGTGGTGGGTGCCCCGTCAACCTGTCCGGCGACGATCTGCACCGGCTGAAGGGCGCTGGCGGTATCGCGGGGATAGGCGGGGATCGTGCCATTGGTATCGGCAGGCCAGCCAAGCAGCACAAGGCCGTTGGATGTCGTCAGATAGCCTTGCGAATCAGGGAAGAACGAACCTGTCGTCGTCATCATGAGCGGCATGGGGCGGTTGCTGTCGATCGAGGACATCGACGTGACCGGGAGCATCCCGCGCCCGCCCATCGCCAGATCGGTGGCGTTCGTCGTCGTCACGAGAGGGCCGCGTTCGTCGATCAGGCGGATGTTCGTTGTCCGGACACCGCCTGCGGAATAGGCGCCACCCCGGCCGCTTCCCGTGACCATGGCGTGGAAATCCGTGTCCACCCGCTTGTACCCGTGGGTCATGGAGTTGGCGATATTGTCGGACGTCGTCGCAAGCTGGTTGGCATTCGCCATGAGACCCGCGACACTGGCATTGAGGGAGGACGACATCGACATTCAGTGAGGCCTTTCTGCTGGCACGCTCCTGACATCGTCGTAACCGCGCAGGCTTAATGTCCGCCTAACAGATCAAATGAACTGCATCCCGCCGCCCTCAGTCGACGTCACGCAGGAAGATGATCTCGATCCGGTCGTTCCTGAGGGCGACGGGGTTGCGCGCCGCGGGGCTGCGATCACCATGGCCGGTTACCCGCCGCAGGCGGGAAGGCTCGAGGTTCGCCTCCTCCATCATCCGGCGGACGCGGTCGGCCCGCCCTGACGAGATGTCCCAGACGGGATTGTGGCTGAGAACAACCGGCCGCGCGGCGGTGTGGCCGCCGATGGCCACCGGATTGGTGACCGTGTCGGCCAGACGCGTGATGAGGGTGACGAGGTCGGACAGGACGGCAGTCGGCTCGGTCCCGTCACCGTCGAACAAGGCCGCATCGGGAAGCGAGTAGAGCTCGATCACCAGACCTTCGTCAGTCAGACGTGTCACGACATGGCGCAGCGCACGATGCGACAGCAGGCTTTCGCCGCCACGGCCCAGCAGGACATCCTCGAGACGTGTCAGCGCGATCGTCTCGGTGGCCTGACGCGCGCTCCTGTCATCGGCCGACGCGCCGCCGTTGCGCGCGGCGTCCAGCATATCCCCTCCGAACATGCCGTTAGAGCCGCCCGAAACCCGGCTGAGCGGGATGTCGGGCGAGAAGTAGTCCGACAGGCCGCGCAACTGATCTTCGGTGGTGGCGTTCAGCAGCCACATCAAGAGGAAGAACGCCATCATCGCGGTCACAAAATCCGCATAGGCCACTTTCCAGGCCCCGCCGTGATGACCG
>JAFIEN010000106.1 GCA_020832515.1 Rubellimicrobium sp.
CGCCGAACGCCTCCCATCCGCCGTCCCGCCCGGGACCATAGCTGTTGCGCAGCGACGGGCTCAGGGCGCGCATCAACGGCGCCTCGGGGTTGCGCCAGAGGTCGCCCGCCACTGGCCCCGCATGTGAGACAGCCCGTGCCGCCGCCACATGATCGACGAAATGGAACGGGCCGGCCCCGCCCTCGTCCCGCAGCAGAGCCTTCGGCACATGCTCCAGCAGAGCGCGCAGACGCGCGGACATCTGCTCTGCCCGGACCGCCGTGGCGACAAGGCAAGACACGACAAGTGCGGCGGCAATGGCGCGACATATGGCGATCATGGCACGTTCCCGACCCAGCCCCTTGCACTTGGCTGCAAGGGTTGAACAGATCGCCGGGTCAGGCAAGCGCTTTGACAATGCGCAGGCTTCGCCTACCCTAGATCGGGAGCGAGCGCCCCCGCCGAATGGTCACACAGGAACGGAGTTTCATGGCAGATCACATCACGCTTCGACCAGCCCCCGGGGCATGGGTCATCCGGGCCGGTGGCGCGGTGCTGGGCGAAACCACCCGCGCGATCGAACTAAGCGAAGCGGGGTTGCCCCCGGTGATCTATTTCCCGCGCGAAGACCTTGCCATGGCCTTCCTCGAACCCTCGCCCTCGGTCTCGCGCTGTCCTTACAAGGGGCAAGCGGATTATCTGTCGATCATCACCGAAGGCGGCACCATCACGGATGCAGCCTGGTCCTATGCGGACCCCCTGCCCGGCCTCGAGGCGATCCGGGGCCTTGTCGCCTTCTACCCGGCCAAGGCGGCGGTCGAACAACTTTGACGCGGGGCGCGCGACCGGGCGAATCCCCGAGCCGGGCAAGATCACGGCCCGGGGGCGATGTGGGGTATCGGGTCGTGTCAGACAGGGGGCCCTGTCAGGCAGGGGGCGGTGTCAGGCCGCCCGCGCCTCGTCCAGCAGCACGCGCGCCGCGCGCCGCGCAGCCTCGGACACGGTGTCGCCGGCCAGCATCCGTGCGATCTCGTCGACGCGGCCAACAGGATCAAGCGGCAGCACGACCGAAGTCGTGATCCCGCCCGCCACCGATTTCTCGACCCGCCAGTGATGGCCGCCGCGCGCGGCGACCTGCGGGCTGTGGGTCACCGCCAGCACCTGTCCGCCCTCGGCCAGCGCGGCCAGCCGCCGTCCGACGGCGTCCGCCGTCGCCCCGCCGACACCGCGGTCGATCTCGTCGAAGATCATCGTCACGCCCTCGCTCTGCCGCGCAAGGCAGACCTTCAGCGCCAGCAGGAACCGGCTGAGTTCCCCACCCGAGGCGATACGGTTCAGTGGTCCGGCCGGTGCGCCGGGATTCGTGCTGACTTCGAAGGTCACGGCATCCAGCCCTTCAGGACCGGGCTCGGCGGCGGCAAGCGTGACTGCAAGGATCGCCCGCTCCATCCTGAGGGGCGCAAGCTCGGCCGTTACCATCTTGGCCAGCCGCTGTGCTGCAGACGCGCGCAGGGCAGTCAATTCACCGGCCGCCGCCGCATAGGCCGCCTCGGCTGCGGACAGGTCGGCGGCAAGGCGCGCATCCTCTTGCCCCGCCATGTCAAGCGCCGCCAGCCGCGCACGCAGCGCATCGGCATGGGCGGAAAGATCGTCTGGCGCCACGCCATGCTTGCGTGCAAGCGCACGGATCGCGAACAGCCGCTCTTCGGCCTGTTCCAGCGCATGCGGATCGAATTCCATCGCGTCCAGACAGGCGCGCACGCCCTGTTCGGCCTCGCCAAGCGCATCGAGCGCCCGGGCCAGCGCCTCGAGCGGCGCATCGAGCCGCCCCTCGGCCGCCTCGGCAGCCCCATCCAGCCAGCGCAGAGCATCGGTCACCAGCCGCTCGGCCCCATCCGCCGAAACCGCGGTGGCGGCCCGGGTCAGATCGTCGCCGATCCGCACCGCGGCCTGCATCCGGCGTCGGCGGGCATCAAGCTCGGCCTCTTCGCCCGGCAGGGGTGCAAGGCGGTCAAGCTCGGCCACGGCATGGCGCAGGAAATCCTCTTCGGCCAGCAGCGCCTCCCGGCTGGCCTCGGCCCGGGCGCGGGCGGCCTCGGCTGTGCGACGCGCGGACCATGCCGCCCGCACGGCATCGAGCGCGGGGCCGGTCCCGGCAAAGGCATCGAGCAGCGCACGATGGCCGCGCGGGTTCAGAAGACCACGGTCGTCGTGCTGGCCGTGAAGCTCGACCAGCCGCTCGGACAATGCGCGCAACACCTCGCCACTGACGCGCCGGTCGTTGACCCAGGCCGACTTGCGGCCGTCGCGGGTGTTGACGCGGCGCAGGATCAGCTCATCCTCCGCGGTGACGCCCGCCTCGTCCAGGACGCTGCGGGCGGGATGGTCGGGTGACAGGTCGAAGACTGCGGTCACCTCGCCCTGCTCGGCCCCGGCACGGACAAGCTCGGCCCGACCGCGCCAGCCAAGCACGAAGCCAAGTGCATCGAGCAGGATCGACTTGCCCGCCCCCGTTTCGCCGGTCAGGACGTTCAGGCCGGGGCGAAAGGCAAGCTCAAGCCGGTCGATCAGAAGGATATCGCGGATCTCGAGCGCGCGCAGCATGTCGGGGGCCTTCCGAACGGCATTCAGCCGGGTTGACGCATGGCACACGCATTATACCACCATCCCTGCGCCTGTGTAGGGCCACGCCCCCGAAATGTAGGGGAAGGAAAGCCGCCGCACGACGTGAGTCCGGCCAAGCTCGCGGATCTGCGAGGCGCAGGCGGGTTTCAGCCCCCTACAGCCATTCCCCCAGAACGACCTGCCGATAGATCGTGGCCAGCCAGCTGTCGCCTGTCGCCTCGGGCCTGAGCCCCCGTCCGGTCAGCAGCGCAAAACTGTCCTGATACCAGACCGTGGACTGGAAGTTGTGCCCCAGGATCGCTCCGGCCGTCTGCGCCTCGGCCACCAGCCCAAGCGAAAGATAGGCCTCGACAAGCCGATGCAGCGCTTCGGGCGTGTGGCTGGTCGTCTGGAAATCCTCGACCACCACGCGGAAGCGGTTGATCGCGGCGGTGAAATGGTTGCGCCGCAAGTAGTAGCGGCCGATCTCCATCTCCTTGGCGGCAAGATGGTCGAAGGCAAGGTCGAACTTCAGGATCGCGGCCGGCACGTATTCGCTGTCAGGGAATTGCTCGATCAGCACCCGCAGCGCCTGAAGCGCCTGAAAGGTCAGGCCCTGGTCGCGCCCGACATCGTCGATCTGATCGTAATACGACAGCGCGAGCAGGTATTGCGCATAGGCCGCATCTTCATCGGCCGGAAAGAAATCGAGAAACCGTTGCGCCGCCGCCCGGCTGTTGGGAAAATCGCGCGCCCGGTGATAGGCGAAGGCCTGCATGATCAGTCCGCGCCGCGCCCATGAGGAATAGGGGTAAAGTCGTTCGATCTCGCCGAAATAGAAGGCAGCATCTGCCGGGCGACCGCGTTCGAGATCGAATTCGCCGCGCTGGAAGATCTCCTCGGGCGAGAATGCCTCAAGATCGGTCCGCTGCCGGACGTCACCGCCCCCACAGCCCGCCATGATCGCCACTGCGCAGACCAGCAGCAGCCATGCAGGCAGAATGCGCAGCCTGCCTTGCCCTTTCACGGGCATCATCGTCCTGCCGTCGGTCACCATGCCTCGCAAAGGTTTCTGTCCGGACGGACGCGCCGGCTCCGGTTTGGAAACCCATCTAGCATGAATTTCCGGGGGGCAAAACGCCAATTGCCGACAGGGCGGTCACAGGTCCGCCGCACGCGTCTTCGGCGCGCGCCGGTGCCACCCCGCCGACACCTCAGGCGACGCGGGCCAGATCGCGCGGTGTGATGCCGGTTCCCGGCAGACGCGCAGCCACACCCGCGCCACATGGTACCAGGCGCCACGCATCCCGATCGGCAAAAAGCGCATGCAGCAGCCGGTTGGTCAGCGCATGTCCCGCCCGGCGCCCGGTATATCGACCCAGGATCGGCGCACCGGCCAGAGCCAGATCGCCGAGGACATCAAGCATCTTGTGGCGCACCGCCTCGTCGGGATGGCGCAGGCCTCCGGGCGTCAGGACCTTGTCGCCTTCGACGACGACCGCATTTTCGAACGTACCTCCAAGGGCCAGACCCTCGGCCCGCAGCCGTTCGACATCGGCGCGACGGCAAAAGGTCCGGCTGTCGCAAAGGTCGCGCACGAAGGCGCCGTTGCGCAGGTCACGCACCAGTTGCTGATGGCCGATCGCGGCATCAGGAAAGTCGATCTCGAAGTCGATCTGAAGGCTGGTGGCGGGCGCAAGCGCCGCGGTCCCCTTGCCATCGGTGACGCCGACCTCGCGCAGCACCTCGATCACCGAGAGGGGGGCGGGCAATTGCGCCATGCCGGCCGCAAGGATCCCCCGCACGAAGGGCGCCGCGCTGCCGTCCATGATCGGGACTTCGGGTCCGTCGATCTCGACCAGAGCATTGTGCACACCTGTACCGGCCAGAGCCGCCATGAGATGTTCGATGGTCGAGACGCTGTTGCCCTGCCGGTCCGCGATCCGCGTGTTGAGCGGCGACAGGATCACCGCATCCCAGCGCGCGGGAATCGTGACCCCGCCAAGATCCATGCGCCGGAACCGGATGCCGTGATCGGCCCCTGCCGGACAAAGCCGCAGCCTGGCCGGGCGGCCGGTATGCACGCCTGTGCCCTCGAAGCCGACGGCAGCGGCAAGTGTCGTCTGAAGCGCGGGCATATCGGCATGGACCGCGTCGGACCGCCGCCGCGCCCGCGTGTGAAGAGTGTTCATGGGTCCTGCAACCTCATCATGATCGACGTCATTCCCTGACGTCTTGTTAACCCGACAGATAAGGCCGACCCCGCCAAGCCACAATTCACAGATTGCGACGGACTGAAACACCGGGCGAACGACGCGCTGGTCAAGGCAAGGACCGGCCCCGCTGACACCGCCCGGCAGCACCGTTCAAGCCAAAGGGCCGCACCTTTCGGTACGGCCCTTAAGACGCGCAGATATGACGAGGTCAGTTTGCCTGACGACGCAGGAAAGCCGGGATCTCGATCCGCTCCTGTTCGGGATCGGGCTGGGCCGGCTCGGCGCGGGTCGCGGCGGGCGGCTCCTGCCGGACGCGCGGCTGTTGGCGCGGTGGCTGCTGGGCCGGCTCACCCGACTGACCGATCATCCTGCCAAGAAACGAGTTGATCGCCGACTTCGGCCGATCAGCATCGGGCGCGGACGGCTGCTGGGCCGTTGCGGGCGCGCGAACCGGGGCAGTGGGCTGGGCCATGCGCCGCTGTCCCTCGACCTGGCCCTCGGGCGCACGGTTCACAGCAGCGCGGAGCCGCGCCAAAGCCTCGGGTGACGGTGTACCCGCCGGTTGCGCGGCACGGGGGGCAACGAAGCTGGCCGGATCGCTGACGGCCCGCGGCTCGGCCGCAGGGCGATAGGAGGGGGGGGGCAGATCCTCGTCGTCATAGACATCGGCTTCGCCTGCATCGCGGGCGGCGGCAGGAACGAAACCATGGCCCGCGGCATCGACGTCGTCCTCGTATTCGTCGTCGAACAGCCGGGGTTCGGCCCGGCGCGGCGCGGGTTCAGGGCTGCGGACCGGAGCAGCGGCGCGCGGCGCAGGCTGCGCCATGGGTTGCGTCTGCGTGCGGGCCGCGACACGCGCCTCGGCCCTGGCCGGGGCAGCAGTCCGGGCAGCGACAGGCTCGGCCAGGTCTTCCTGACTGACCTTCTCGCGAAGGGGCGAGGCCATGGAACGGCGCGGCACCGGCAGTTCGGTCGTCTTGGCCGCCGCGTCGATGCCCGTAGCCACGACCGAGACGCGCATCCGCCCCTCCATCGTCGTATCGAGGGTCGAGCCGACGATGATGTTGGCCTCGGGATCCACTTTCTCGCGGATCTTGTTGGCGGCCTCGTCCAGTTCGAACAGCGTCAGGTCATGCCCGCCGGTGATGTTGATCAGGACGCCGCGTGCGCCTTCCAGGCTGATCTCGTCCAGCAGCGGGTTGGCGATGGCCTTTTCGGCTGCCTGAACGGCGCGATCCTGCCCCTCGGCCTCACCCGTGCCCATCATGGCCTTGCCCATCTCGTCCATCACGGCGCGGACATCGGCGAAATCGAGGTTGATGAGGCCGGGCCGGACCATCAGGTCGGTCACGCCCTTGACGCCCTGATAAAGGACGTCGTCGGCAAGGGCGAAGGCTTCGGTGAAGGTGGTGTTCTCGTTTGCAAGCCGGAACAGGTTCTGGTTGGGAATGATGATCAGCGTGTCGACCACCTTCTGCAGCGCGTCGATCCCGTCATCGGCCTGGCGCATCCGCTTGGCACCTTCGAACTGGAAGGGCTTGGTCACGACACCCACGGTCAGCACGCCCAGTTCGCGCGCGGCCTGCGCGATGATCGGGGCCGCACCCGTGCCGGTGCCGCCACCCATCCCGGCGGTGATGAAGCACATATGCGCGCCGGCCAGATGATCGACGATCTGTTCGATGCTTTCCTCGGCCGCCGCCGCACCCACCGTCGGGCGTGCCCCGGCGCCAAGGCCCTCGGTGACCTTTACCCCCATCTGGATCTTTGCCGGCGCATGCGACTGGGCCAGCGCCTGGGCATCGGTATTGGCAACGACGAATTCGACCCCGTCGAGGGCCTTCTCGATCATGTTGTTGACCGCATTGCCGCCAGCTCCGCCTACGCCGAAGACCGTGATCCGGGGCTTGAGCTCGTCGTGACCCGGCAGGGAAAGATTGAGTGCCATCGCTGTCCGCCTGTCTGTTCAGGGCCCGTCCCGCCGGGCTTTTCACCTTATTCTCATCATCCTACCGGGGTTGAAGGCCATCGTCACGGAAAAAACACCGGGATTCCACAAAATCTGGGGAAGACCCCGCATGTTTTCCGCTGCATTTCGGCCTGTAGGCAACATCTTGAGTTTCACCAGTTGTCCTTGAACCACTTGACGGCCCGACGGAAGGACCGCCCGTTGTGCCGCTCGGCGGGAATTTCGAAGTCCCACCATTCGTCCTGGGGATGGGCCGCAAAAAGCGCGAGGCCGACCGCCCCTGAAAAGGCCGGCCCCGTCGCCGCCTGCGGCAGGCCCTGCACGCGCAGAGGCCGGCCCATGCGCACCTGATGGCCCAGGATGCGCGAGGCAAGGCCGTCCAGCCCCGGGATCTGGCTGCCGCCCCCGGTCAGCACGATGGACTGTCCCGGCAGATGCTCGAAGCCCGCCGCATCGAGGCGCGCGCGCACCTCTTCGAGGATCTCCTCGACGCGGGGGCGCATGATGCCGATCAGTTCGGCCCGGCTGACGGTGCGGCGGTCGCGCTCCCAGTCGCCGGTATCGCCGCCGGTCTCGATCATCTCGCGGTCGTCCATGCCTGTGGCGACAACGCCGCCGTGGAAGGTCTTGATCCGTTCGGCGACCGACAGCGGCACCTGCAGACCCATCGAGATGTCCGAGGTGACATGATCGCCGCCCATGCGGACCGAATCCGCATAGATCATGTGCTTGCGCAGGAAGATCGAGATGCCGGTCGCACCGCCGCCCATGTCGATGCAGGCGGCACCCAGTTCCTGTTCGTCCTCGACCAGGCTTGCGACGCCCGACACATAGGCCGAAGAGGCCAGCCCCGCGAGTTCCAGATGACAGCGGTTGATGCAGTAGAGCAGGTTTTCGATCGCCGCGACATCGACGGTCAGCAGATGCATGTCGGTCGCCAGCACCTGCCCCCGCTGCCCGCGCGGGTCCGAAAGACCGCTGCGATGGTCAAGCGCGAAATTGACCGGATGGGCATGCAGCACCTCGCGCTCGGCGCCGTAATCGGGAAGGTCGCAGGCGGCCAGAACGCGGCCGATGTCTTGATCCTCGACCACCGCGCCCTGCAGCGCGATCTCGCCGGCAAGCCCGTAGGACCGCGGCCGCGCACCCGAGAAGCAGGCGATGACGTGATCGACCCGGACCTGCGCCATCTTCTGCGCCGAATTGAGCGCCGTGCGGATCGCACATTCCGTTTCCTGCATCGCGCTGACTTCACCGAAGCGCACGCCGCGCGACCGGGTGGTCGCCGCCCCGATGACCCGGAACGAGGATTGTCCGGCCATCGAGCCGACCCCATCCGCCCCGACGAACCGCTGCGGCCCGTCGAAGCGCAGCACAAGGCAGGCGATCTTGGACGTGCCCACATCCAGGATCGCCACCACGCCGCGCTGCATGGCGGCCCGGCGCATGTTCCGCATCGCTCTCTGGCTTTGGTAGAGGTGTCGCATCAGTCCCTCGTCGCTCTGATCCCGGTTTCCCGGACGTTTCTCATGATGTTGATTGCCGGTTCGGTCAGCCGGATGGTGGGCCGCGCGCTGTCGCGCATGTCGACGATGGTGATGTCGCGCGACAGCAGGTCCTGCGCCTCGTGCAGCGCGATCACGCGCTCCAGGGCGGCAACCGGATCGTCCGAGGGCAGCAGGATGCGCTGGTCGCGGTCCAGGACCATGTCCCAGCGCCGTTCGCCCATCCGCACAAGGCCGCGCACCCGGTCGAAGACCGGCTCGGCCGTGCGGAACAGCAAGAGCGCCTCGAGGATGACCTCCTTCGCCCCGTCGCCCGCGATCAGCGGCAGATCGGCACGGTCGGCCCGCGACAGGATCATGCCCGTCATCACACCATCATTGTCGATCAGCCGCAGCCCGTCGATATAGCGCCAGACGGCCACCGGCACCCGCTCGGTCACCGCGATCTCGAGCGTGCCGCCCGGACGGACGCGGACCGCGACAGCCGCGACGGCCGTGAATTCGCTGATCGCGGCACGGAGGGCATCAAGGTCAAGCTGGAAGGACGAGACCGGAAACTCGACATCGACAAGTGCCTCGATCGCCTGATGCAGGGCGGGCTGTGCGCCGATGATCTCAAGCGCCGAGACGGTGAATTCGGGGCGCGAATGGATCATCTCGCGCGCGGCGTCGATCCGGTCGGTGACAAGGGCGCGGTTGGCCGGATTGGCCAACCAGAGCGCGGCCATCCCCCCGATCAGGACCAGCGGCAGGCCGTAGCGCAGCCCGATGCGGAACAGCGGTGTGAGCATCAGCCGCTGGTAGCGATAGTCCCAGCGCGACGGCGCCGGATCGCGGCGCATCGGCGCACCGGAGGCCGCGGCCGGGGCGGGTCCACCAGGGCGCCGTCGGTTCAGCGCGAACATGAGGCGTCCTCCACAAGCCAGCGGCAAAGCTCGGGAAAGCCGATGCCGACATGGGCCGCCTGTTCGGGCGCAAGCGAGGTCGGCGTCATGCCCGGCTGGGTATTCGTCTCGAGCAGGATCAGCCCGGCAAGCCCGCGCGCCGGATCCCAGCGGAAATCCGTCCGGCTGAGACCCCGGCATCCCAGCGCATGATGGGCCCGCAACGCATGGTCCATGCAGGCCTGGAAGACATCGTCAGGCACATCTGCGGGGATCACATGGCGCGATCCGCCGGGGGCGTATTTCGCGTGATAGTCGTACCAGCCCTCGGTCACGATATCGGTGACGCCAAGCGGCCGGTCCCCCATGACCGACACGGTCAGCTCGCGCCCCGGGACAAAGGCCTCGACCATCACGGTTTCGGGCATGTCGTCAGACAGTTGCGGCGGGCCGTTGGCCGCCTCATGCACCAGATAGACCCCGACGCTCGACCCTTCGTTGTTGGGCTTGACCACATAGGGCGGCGCCATCACATGCCCGGCGCGCACGGCATCGCGCGCGGCAAGGATGCTGTCGGCGACCGGCAGCCCCGCCGCGCGATAGACGGCCTTGGTCCGGGCCTTGTCCATGGCCAGCGCCGAGGCCAGGACACCGGAATGGGTATAGGGAATGCGCAGCCATTCGAGCAGGCCCTGCACGCAGCCATCCTCGCCCCAGCGGCCATGCAGCGCGTTGAAGGCGACGTCCGGCGCGATCTCGGCCAGACACAAGCCAAGATCGGGGCCGGCATCGACCTCGATCACCTCGCATCCTGCCGTCCGCAACGCCGCCGCACATTCACGCCCCGACGACAGCGACACCTCACGCTCGACCGAGGGTCCGCCCATCAGCACGACGACCTTGGGATGTGTCCTGCTCGACATTCCCACCGCCTCTTTCGCGGGTCTTCAAGGTGACCCGTCTCTTGTCTTCGGCCCTTGCCCGGGGCCCCCCGTTTCGGGGTTACGCGTATTGCGCTCGGTCGCCTGCCTTCACACCGCCCCGGTTGTCGTCTTCAGACTTGTTCAACGGGGTTTTGCGGCGCGTCGCGACCGATCCGTAATATTTCCCACTCTAACGTGATCCCGGTTGCTGCGTAAACCCTTTTGCGCACGTCTTCCCCAAGCTTTTCAAGCTCGCCGGCCGTAGCGCCGCCGGCATTGGTGAGAAAGTTCGCATGAAGCTCGTTCATCACCGCGCCGCCCAGTCGCGCGCCGCGCATGCCCACCTGCTCGATCAGGTTCCAGGCCTTGAGTTCGTGGCTGTCGTCGGCCCTCCCGGTGCTGGAAAAGCCGGCCGGATTGCGAAAGGTCGATCCGGCGGTCCGGTCCCGGACGGGCTGGGTCGCGTCGCGGCTGGCAAGCTGGTCCTCCATCCGCCGCGCAAGGACGGCCGGATCCCCGGGCGGCGGGGCAAGGACCGCCTCGATGATGACCGCGCCCTCGGGCAGGTCCGAGCGACGATAGCCAAGGCCAAGCGCGGCCGCGGGGCGGGTTTCGATGCGGCCGTCGCGCAGGACAAGCGTCACGCTCTCGAGCACGTCGGCCAGATAGCTTCCGTAGCAGCCGGCGTTCATCCGCACCGCACCGCCGATGCTGCCGGGAATGGTCCGCAGGAAGGTCAGGTCCAGCCCGGCCTCGGCCGCGCGCCGCGCGACATGGGCATCAAGCGCGGCGGCCCCCGCACGCAGCCGCCCGCCTTCGACCGCGATCCCGTTGAAGCCGCGGCCAAGCCGGATCACCACCCCCTCGACACCACCATCCCGCACGATGAGGTTCGAGCCGACACCCATGGCGAAGACCGGCACATCGGGCGCAAGCGCCGCCAGAAATGCGGCCAGATCATCCGGGTCGGCGGGCTGGAACAACATGTCGGCAGGCCCGCCCACCCGCAGCCATGTCAGATCGGCCAGCGGGCGGTCCGGTGTCAGCGTGCCGCGCACCATCGGCCAGTCAGGCGTCATCATCGCCCCGGACCACACGATGGCGGCCCTGCCAGTCGCCGATCAGCGCACCGATCGTGCCGCCTAGTGCCGCGGGGGCCAGGAAGAGGACCGCGATCAGAGTGATCGCAAGACCATCCATCCCCTCCATCCGTCCGGCCCGCACAAGCGTCACGACCGTCCCGAGCGCCAGCAGCCCGACCACCGCGATGGCCAGCCCGCGCTGCCCTGCACGCGCCACGAGATAAAGGCCCAGGCCCGCAAGCAGGCCCGAGCCGATCGGAAACAGGAAGGGGTAGTACTCTGCCATCTTGCCGCCCCCTACTCCCTTTGCACACCCCGGGTCCAGAGGCTCCGGGTGTCAGCCCCGGATGCGCCGCCGGGCCCATCGGCCCAGATGTATGACCGGCCAGCGCAGGATCGAGACCCCGGCCGCAAGCGCAAGAATACCAGCAACCGGGCCATTCTCATAGGTGACCCAGCCCAGGAGCGGCACGCCGACGGCAATCAGGAAATAGGCGCGCCGCCAGTGATTGTCGCGGCTGGGGAGCATGGCCAGAAGATTGGCCAAGACCAGCCACAGCAGCGCGGCGATCAGCGAAAGGGTCATCGGACTCTCCGCCTCGCGATCATGCCGTATCGCCCCTGCGATCCACGACGGCGACGGCCGACCGGCCAAGGCGTGCAGCCAGTTCGGTGCGCAGTTCGGCCAGCGCCTGCAGCGCCGCACCACTGCGCAACTCGGAGAAGAGCGCGACAAGCTGTGCGGGATAGACCGTCGCCACGATCGCGGCGGCGAACAGGGCGGGAAGCCAGCCCTGGCTGACCAGGGCCAGAAGGATCAGGACGGGGGCCATCCCCAGAAGCGCCAGCACGCCGATGGCGCGCCAGAGGCGGGAGGCAAAGCCGTTCAGACCGGCCAGCGCCAGCCAGATCATCATCAGGGTAAAGGCAGTGCTCATGGGATTTTTCCCTTTGTTGTTGCTGCTCGTCTCGCGTCGACCCGGAACACCCCGCCGGGTCCTTGCTCCTCTCGTCCGGGTCCAGGGGAAATTTGCAAAATTTCCCCAAAGGCCCGCCCATCTTCCACTCTCGACCGCGGCCTGGGGGGTTTTTGGCTAATTTAAACCCCCCCCCCCACCCCCCCCCCCGCCCCCCCCCCGGCCGCCCCCCCCCCCCGCGCCGGGCCGGGCCCCCCCCCCCCCCCCCCACGACAACGCCCGCCCGCGCC
>JAFIEN010000107.1 GCA_020832515.1 Rubellimicrobium sp.
ACCAGCTCTACAGCTACCTGCGCACCCAGGAACGTGGCGACGACCCGGCCAGCCTCCGTGCCACTGGCATGCTTCTTCATCCCCAGACGGGTGGTTCGGTCGACGAAAGCATGATCGTTCAAGGACACGTCATGCGGGTCAAGACGATCGACCTGACCGCGCCGCCGGGGGCGTTCGAGCGCGCGCTGAGAAACCTGAATGTGGCTTGCGGACGGGAACAGGGGGTGGCGGAATTGACCGGCCAGTCGAAATACCGCCCTCCGACAGCGCCCGGGATCAAGCCGGAGTGGTCACCCACAAGCGATGGTGCGCTTTGCCTTGACCGACCCAGAGAAGGCGCCGGCTGCCGAGTGCCAATGTGAACGGCAATTGCAAGCTAAGCACAATTGCACCGATTTCACCTCAGTGGCCAAGCCAAGCCAGAGGCTTGGTCTTTCCGTTGTCATGATGCTCATCAGTTCCGTTGTCAGTGCGAGACGACGCGAGCACCGGAATGTCGATACCCAAATGGGCGATATCTTGATGGACACATCGCCGCTATGTCACCTTAAATACCTAAAAAGTCTGTAGAAATTTGAGAATTATGGCGGAGAGACAGGGATTCGAACCCTGGGTGGAGTCACCCCCACAACGGTTTTCGAGACCGCCCCGTTCGACCACTCCGGCACCTCTCCGCGGTCCGCAGCGGATTACTCTGCAGGTGGCACAGGCGCAAGGGGCAATTGCGTGGTCGAGGCGTGACGCATGGTCGGGTTGTCTGCTGCCGGACGACGCTCGACCGAGCGTCACTCAGGACGAGGATGTAGACGTTCTCCCGATCAACCCGGTGCCGTCGCGACTTTTGCACGGCCCCCGTTCGGACGGCGCCTGTGCCCGGTCCTTCCCGGGCGACCGAATGCTCTGTCCGCCGCATCTGGACGCATGGCGCGGGCCGGGGCTTCCATTGGCGACCGCAAGTGCCTATCTGAACCGGCATCTGCCCATGGAAAGGGGTGACAGGATGTTTCAACGCCTTGCAGCGGCGCTCGCGCTTGCGGGATCGCTTGTCCTGGCGGCCGCGGGGCCGCTGCGCGCAGAAGAGGTTCCGGCCGAGATCGAGCAGCTCTTCGACGTCCTCGCCCTTGGCGAGATGCTCGAGATCATGCGCGAGGAAGGGATCGGATATGGCGAGCAGATCGCCCAGGACCTCTTCATGGGGCCGGTCACCGACCGGCTGGCGCGGGAATGGGACGGCATCGTCGCCGAGATCTATGACCTCGACCGGATGCAGGCGGAAGTGAAGGCCAGCCTTGCGCGCGTCCTTGATGGGCGCGATGTCGGGCCGATGATCGACTTCTTCACCGCTTTGCCGGGAAGCGAGGTGATCCGGCTCGAGGTGACGGCGCGGCGGGCGCTTCTTGATGACGAACTGATGGAGATCGCCAAGGAAAATGCGGCGATCGCCATTGCGGACAGCTTGCCGCGCTACGAGCTGATCCGGCGCTTCATCGAGGCCAATGACCTGATCGAGCTCAATGTCGTGGGCGCGCTCAATTCCAACCTGGCGTTCTTCGTGGGCATGATGGATGCGGCACCCGGGCCGGGCGGGTTTTCCTCGGACGATCTTCTTGCCGAAGTCTGGTCGCGCGAGGGCGAGATCCGGGCGAATACGACGGAATGGATCTATGCCTTCCTGCTGACCGCCTATCACCCGCTGTCGGACGCCGACATCGAGGCCTATCTCGCCTTCGCCGAGACCGAGCAGGGCAGCTTGCTGAACCGGGCCGTCTTCGTGGCCTTCGACGGCATGTTCGAGACGATCTCGCTGGCGCTGGGTCAGGCCTCGTCCCGCTTCATGTTGGGGATGGAGCTCTGACGGCGGGGGCCCCGCGTCTCAGCCGCCGTAGATCAGAAGCGCCGTGACCAGCGCGCCGGGTGTATCGGCATAGATCGGCAGGTCGCCCTGCAGTTGCAGTGTACGGGCCGCCCTGTCCTGCGGCGGGACGCGGGCGGCGTCGAAGGCAGCCGTCAGCCGCGCCCCCCCGCCGGCCTCGATATCGGCGAGGATGGCGGGGAAGCCCGCCTTGACGGCAAGTTCCACCGCGCCACGGCGCTGCTGTTCGGCGGGGTCGGCGCTGGCGGTCGCAAGGATGTTGAAGGGCCAGAGGCGCGGATTGGCCGGATCCACCGGCTGGGCACAGCCTGAAAGCATTGCGGCAAGGGCCGGCAGTAGGAACACGGCGACCGGACGCGGCATGATGGATCCCCTTGCAATGCGCCGCGAAGTTGCGGCTTGACTCATGTCCAGCTTGCGCAGATAAGCCGCCATCCCTGCAAGCCTCTTGTACGGGTATCGGCGTGACTTTGCCTTATGGTCTTGACGACCGGCAAGGCAATGCCGAAATTTGATGGACGCTCCGGAAGGGGCGCGCAGTTGTCGGGCGGCCTCTGGCCGCGAACGCCCCGGGCAAAGACGGTCCGGGGGGCCTGGACGACGCGGATAATGAAGGAAAGACGGATGTTTGCGGTAATCAAGACCGGCGGCAAGCAATACAGGGTGACCGCGGGCGATGTGCTCCGGGTCGAGAAACTGGCTGCCGACGCGGGCGAGACGGTGCAGTTCAACGATGTCCTGATGGTGGGAGATGCGATCGGCGCGCCCTTCGTCGAAGGGGCTGCAGTTCAGGCCACCGTGATCGACCAGATCAAGGGCGAAAAGCTTATCAATTTCGTGCGGCGGCGGCGCAAGCATTCGTCCAAGCGGACGAAGGGCCATCGCCAGAAGCTGACGCTTGTGCGCGTGACCGAGATTCTGGCCGCCGGCGGCGACAAGAGTGGCGTGAAGGCCGCCGTGGGCCGTCTGCCAGCTGGCGCGGCACCGGTTGCGGCGACCGCGCCCGAGGCGAAGAAGGCACCGGCGAAGCGCGCGACCAAGGCGACCGCCACAAGCACGACTGCTGCCGCGGATGCGGCCGAGACGAAGGAGTAACACCCGATGGCACACAAGAAGGCAGGCGGATCCTCGCGCAACGGGCGCGACAGCGCCGGACGTCGTCTGGGCGTCAAGAAATACGGTGGCGAAATCGTCATCCCGGGCAACATCATCCTGCGCCAGCGCGGAACGAAGATGTGGCCGGGCACCGGCGTGGGCATCGGGACGGACCACACGATCTTTGCGACCGTCGAAGGTGCGGTGAGCTTTCGCAAGGGTCTGAAGGGCCGGACCTTCATTTCGGTCGTACCGGTGACGGAGGCCGCCGAGTAAGCCGAACCTGAGATGGTGGACACCAGAGGGGGGATCGGCAGCAAGCCGGTCCCCCGTTCGCATTTCGACGACCCGTTCCGGACGCCACTTTTTTGCCGGAACTGTTCACGAGTCTGAAGTCTTTGCGGCTTATGGCCCCCGGGAGGGGTGGGTCGATCCGCAGGGACCCCGCGAGGAGGAGGAGAAGAGTGATGCTGCACGTTCTGACGGGCCAACCCGTGATCGCCTCCGAGCGCTTCGATCTGCGTCCGTTGCGCAAATCGGACGCGGGCCTCGTGGCGCTTCACGCGGGCGATCACCGGGTGGCGCGGGGCACGCGTTCGATCCCGCATCCCTTTCCGCCGGGTGCGGCCGACGCCATGATCGCGCGTGCCGCCGATCCGGAACGCTCGGAGGATATCTGGGCGATGGATGGCACAAAGACCGGCCTGGGCGAGGTCCTGGGACTTGTGCATCTTGTGCGACTGGACCGGAACCAGTCCGAAATCCGCTATTGGGTGGCCCCGGCCTTCTGGAACACCGGGCTTGCCTCCGAGGCGGTACGGGTGCTGATCGCAGCCAATCCGCACGGCGCGGCGCAGATCTTTGCCGAAGTCTTTCAGGACAATCCCGGCAGCGCGCGGGTGCTGACGAATTGTGGCTTCGATTATCTGGGCGATGCCGAGGCGTATTCGGTCGCGCGCGGGGCGACGGTGCCCACCTGGACCTATGCCTTGAAGACGGGCGCCTGACACGGGGGCGGGGGGCGCTGCCCCCCGGGCACCTTCGGTGCCTCCCCCCGGAGTATTTCGACCAAAGCGAAGGGCAGGCGGGCGGAAATGGCGCGGCGGTGGCAGCGCTTGAGTTGAGGGGCGCGATGCACTATCGCCGTGGCTTGCGGCGGAAGGGAAGCGGCGATGAAATTCCTTGATCTGGCACGGGTCACGATCCGCTCGGGCGCGGGCGGAAATGGCTGCGTGTCTTTCCGTCGCGAAAAGTTCATCGAATTCGGTGGGCCTGACGGCGGCGACGGGGGCAACGGCGGTTCGGTCTGGGCCGAGGCGGTCGAGGGGCTGAACACGCTGATCGACTTCCGCTATCAGCAACATTTCTTCGCCAAGAACGGTCGTTCCGGCGAAGGCGGGCAGCGCACCGGGGCGAGCGGCGACGATATCGTGCTGCGCCTGCCCGAAGGCACCGAGATCCTGGACGAGGATGGCGAGACGCTGATTGCCGATCTGACCGAGGTGGGCCAGCGGGTGCTGCTTGCCAAGGGCGGCAACGGGGGCTTCGGAAATCTGCATTTCAAGACATCGACAAATCAGGCGCCGCGCCGCGCCAACGCCGGGCAGGAGGGGGTCGAGCGCCAGATCTGGCTGCGGCTGAAACTGATCGCGGATGTGGGCCTTCTGGGCATGCCCAATGCGGGCAAGTCGACCTTCCTTGCCGCCACCTCGAACGCGCGGCCCAAGATCGCGGATTATCCCTTCACGACGCTGGTCCCGAACCTTGGCGTCGTGGGGGTGGACGGTGTGGAATTCGTCGTGGCCGATATCCCCGGCCTGATCGAGGGCGCTTCCGAGGGGCGGGGTCTGGGCGATCAGTTCCTCGGCCATGTCGAACGCTGCGCGGTGCTGCTGCATCTGGTCGACGGCACCGCCGAGGATCCGGTCGCAGACTACCGCACGATCCTGCACGAGATCACAGCCTATGGCGGCCCGCTGGCCGACAAGCCCCGGCTGACCGTGCTGAACAAGATCGACGCATTGGACGAAGGCGCCCGCGATGAGATCGCGGATGCGCTGAAGGCGGGCGGAGCGGGCGAGGTTCTGCGGATGTCGGGCGCAAGCGGCGAAGGCGTGACCGAGGTCCTGCGCGCGCTGCGGATGCGGATCGATGCGAACCGGCTGCGCGAGAAGAAGGTTCGCGGGCAGGAGAGCACGGCGTGGCAGCCCTGACACCTGCCCGACGGATCGTCGTCAAGATCGGTTCGGCCCTGCTGGTGGACCGTTCGACCGGCCAGTTGCGGGCGCAATGGCTGCGGACGCTGGCCGCCGATGTGGCGGATCTGCGGCGGACGGGCGCGCAGATGATCCTTGTCTCATCCGGCTCGATTGCCTTGGGGCGCGGGGTGCTTGGCCTGCCGTCCGGGGGGCTGGCCCTGGAACAGAGCCAGGCGGCGGCTGCCGTGGGCCAGATCCGTCTGGCGCGCGCCTATGAGGAAGCGCTTGCACCGCATGATATCGTGACCGGGCAAGTCCTTGTCACGCTTGAGGATTCCGCCGACCGGCGACGGTATCTGAACACCCGCGCAACGATGGAGACGATGATCGGCATGGGTGTCGTGCCCATCGTGAACGAGAACGACACGATTGCCACCGACGAAATCCGCTACGGCGACAACGACCGCCTGGCCGCGCAGGTGGCGGTGACGGTCGGGGCCGACCGGTTGGTGCTTCTGTCCGATGTCGACGGGTTCTACACTGCCAATCCCCAGATCGACCCGACCGCCCGCCGGTTCGACGTGGTCGAGCGGATCACGCCCGAGATCGAGGCGATGGCGGGCGACGGCGTCTCGGGCCTGTCGAAGGGCGGCATGGTCACCAAGCTGATGGCCGCGCGCATCGCCACGGACGGGGGCTGCGCGATGGCGATCACGCTGGGCTCGGTCCTGCACCCGCTGCGTGCCCTGCAACAGGGCGCGCCCGCGACCTGGTTCATCGCCCAGACCGATCCGCAGGCCGCGCGCAAGCGCTGGATCGCGGCGATGAAGGCAAGGGGCGAGGTGCGTCTCGATGCAGGTGCCGTTGCTGCGCTGGGCGAGGGCAAGAGCCTGCTTCCCGCCGGCGTCACCGCCGTGGCGGGCCGTTTTGGCCGGGGTGAGCCGGTCGCGATCCTTGCGCCCGACGGCAAGCGCCTGGGCCTTGGCCTGATCCGCTACACCTCCGACGAGGCTTTGCAGATCAAGGGCCGCCGGAGCGCCGAGATCGAGGCGATCCTCGGTTATCGCGGCCGCGCCGCGCTGATTAATCGCGATGACATGGTGCTGTGATGGCGGATACGGCCTATCCTGGAACCCCTTGTTGCGCCCGCATGGAAGGTTTCTCAGCATGAAAGACCAGACCGACATCGCCGCCCTGATCGACACCATGGGTCAGGCGGCCCGCATCGCCGCTTCCGAATTGGCCTTTGCGCCATCCGGGGTGAAAGAGGTCGCACTTCTGGCCGCTGCGCGGGCAATCCGGGACGGGGCCGGGACGATCCTTGCGGCCAATGCGCAGGACCTTGCCTTCGGGCGCGACAAGGGCCTGACACCGGCGATGATGGACCGCCTTGCCCTGGATCCGGCGCGGATCGAAGCCATGGCGGCGGGCGTCGAAAGTGTCGCCCGGCAGGCCGATCCTGTGGGGCAGGTCATGGCCGAATGGGACCGGCCCTCTGGCCTGAATATCCGGCGCGTGCGCACGGCGCTGGGCGTGGTCGGCGTGATCTACGAATCGCGGCCGAATGTGACGGCGGATGCCGGGGCGCTGTGCCTGAAGTCGGGCAATGCGGTGATCCTGCGGGGGGGATCGGAATCCTTCCATTCCGCCACTGCGATCCATGCCTGCCTTGCGGCAGGCCTGCGCGCCGCCGGTCTGCCCGAGGCCGCGATCCAGCTTGTCCCCTCGCGCGATCGCGCGGCGGTCAGCGCCATGCTGACGGCCACCGCCCATATCGACGTCATCGTGCCGCGCGGCGGCAAGGGCCTTGTGGGGCTGGTGCAGTCCGAGGCGCGGGTGCCGGTCTTTGCCCATCTCGAGGGCATCTGCCATGTCTATGCCGATGGCGCGGCCGACCTCGAGAAGGCCCGCCGCGTGGTGCTGAACGCCAAGACGCGGCGGACGGGCATCTGTGGGGCGGCGGAATGCCTGCTGATCGACCGCGCGTTCTTCGACCGGCACGGCGGGGTGCTGGTCGAGGATCTGCTGCAGGCCGGGGTCGAGGTCCGCGCCGAAGGTGCGCTGGCCGCGATCCCCGGCACGGTGCCGGCCACGCCCGAGGATTTCGGGCGCGAGTTTCTGGACAGCATCATCGCCGCGAAGCTGGTCGAGGGGGTGGACGGCGCGATCGAGCATATCCGGCGTTACGGCTCGCAGCACACCGAAAGCATCCTGACCGAGGATGACGCGGTGGCCGAGCGGTTCTTCCAGCGGCTTGATTCGGCGATCCTGATGCGCAATGCGTCGACCCAGTTCGCCGACGGGGGGGAATTCGGCATGGGGGCCGAGATCGGGATCGCGACGGGTAAGATGCATGCCCGCGGGCCGGTGGGGGCCGAACAACTGACCAGCTTCAAGTATCTGGTCACCGGAGACGGTACGATCCGGCCCTGAGGTCTTGCCTGGTTCAGGCCCTGCTGCACGACCCGATCAGAACCGTGCCACGATCCTGTCGGGCGCGATCTTGACGGCAAGGGACCGGCCCAGATCGGCCAGCGCCTCGGGCAGGAGGGCGAATTGCACCCGCGCCGCATCGACGCTTACCCGGGCGCGGGGGGTGACAAGGGCGGTCCACAGGTCTTCGTCGATCTTCATCCGGTCGCCTTCGCCCGTCACCTCCCAGTTTTTCGCGTCGCGGCGGACATGGATCTCGCCGCCATAAGGCATCGCGGTTTCGAGGCATTGCAGCAGCAGGAAGACGGCCCGCACATCGCCCCGCGAGTGATCGTCCTCGGGCGTCCAGAAATAGGACAGCCGGCCACCGCGGGCCGCGGCACTGAGCGTCGCCGTGATTTCCGAGCGCGACAGGCGCTGCGCGGGATCGGCGCTGCCATAGGCCACCCGGAAAAACCGCAGCCGGGCATTGGCATTGGCCACGCTTTCGGCGATCAGCGACATCTCTTCGCTGGGAGCGGCGCCCGTCAGTTCCAGCAATTCGATCCCGTTGCCGATCGCGCCAAGCGGGCTCACAAGGTCATGGCAGATCCGCGAGCCGACCAGCGCCGTAATGTCAGGGCGCATCTTCACGATCCCCACTCCAGCAACTGTCCCGAGGGCCCCATGTCCGACCTGAACGCCATCCTGACCCCGGGCACGATCGTGCGCCATCCCGACCGGCCCGACTGGGGCGACGGGCAGGTGCAGTCGAACATCGGTGGACGCATCACCGTCAACTTCCGCGAGGAGGGAAAGGTCGTGATCGATGGTGACAGGGTCGCACTCATCCTTGTGTCCTTCTGAACCCCGCAGCCGCCTTCAGGAGACTGTCCGAGAGCTGTCATGCCGGCCGACTCTTCCAAAATAACGTTTGCATGCAGTATGCACAACCTTAACGCGAAGGCTACCGGCATGATGCGCTGGTTTGATCTTGTCCGCCGATTGATAGGCCACAATCGTTTCGAAATGGTTTCCAACCGCCGCCTCCCTGGGCGCATCGGTCGCCGTGCGAATGGCCTCTGGTGACGGCGTCCTTGCGATAGCCGCCGGAAGCGAATTCCCCTTCGGGCGCAAAGGCCCTAGAAGGCGGGGCAAGGCCGGGCGCCGCACAGCGCCGCTCGCGTCTGTCGAGACCGGCCCGAAGGGATGCAGGACGTGCCAAGACCCGCCCCCCAGTTCGAGGTTCGCCTTGCCCGCGACGCGGCCGAGCGCGCCTGTGCGGCACGTCTGCGATACGAGGTCTTTGTGCGCGAACTGGGGGCCGACGGGGCGATGGTCGATCACCTGCGCGGCCTCGAACAGGACCGGTTCGATCCATTCTTCGACCATCTTCTGCTGTTCGACCACGCCCGGCCCGAGGGTGACCAGGTCGTGGGCCTCTACCGCCTCATGGACCGCGAGGGCGCAGCGGCGGCGGGGTCGTTCTACTCCGAAGAGGAATACGACCTGACCAGCCTTCGCACCAGCGGGCGGCCGCTTCTTGAACTGGGCCGCTCCTGCCTGCATCGCGACTACCGCGGGGGCGATGCGATGTATCGCCTCTGGCAGGGGCTGGCCGACCATGTCGCGCACCGGGGGATCGGCATCCTGTTCGGTGTGGCCTCGTTCCACGGGACCGATGCGGGCGCTCATGCGGCAGCACTTTCGCTTCTGCATCACGCGCATCTGGCCCCGCCCGGGTTGCGGGTGCGCGCGCGCCGGTTCCAGCCGATGGACCTTGTGCCCCCCGACCGGATCGACCGCCGCGCAGCGATGGTGGGGATGCCGGCGCTGATCAAGGCCTATCTCAGGCTGGGCGGTTTCGTGGGTGATGGCGCCTATGTCGACCATGCCTTCAACACGATCGACGTCTGCCTCGTGGTGGATGCCGACCGGCTGAGCCCACGGCAGAAGGCGATCTACACGGGCATGCCTGTGACATGAGCGCGGCCCCGCCCGAAGCTGGTGCGCCCGACCCGCGATCCGCCCATCCGCGTGCAGGCGGTGCAAGGTCCACCTGGGATGGGGCCGTGCCCCCGCCGTTGCCGCGGATCGGCCCCGGCGGCTGGCTGCGGGTGGGTCTGCGCGGCGCGGTGGTGGCGCTGGCGGTGCTTGTGTTGCTACCGGTGATCGTGCTTGTGCGGCTGGTCGAGCGCGCCTTGCCCGACCGCCCCCGCGTGGCGGGCGACAGGGTGGCGCATCTGTTCCACCGCATCGTGATCGGGGTGCTGGGTATTACCCTGCGGGTGCGGGGACGGCCGCTCGGGGGGGCGGGTGTGCTGGTGGCGAACCATTCGTCCTGGCTTGATATCGTGGCGCTGAATGCCGTGCGGCCTCTGGTCTTTGTCGCCAAGGCCGAGGTGGCCGGCTGGCCCGGGATCGGTCTGTTTGCGCGGCTCGCGGGCACCTTGTTCATCCGGCGCGACCGGGCCGAGGCGCGCGACCAGGTCAGCCGCCTGCGCGAAAGGCTGTCGGCCGGCGAAGCGCTGGTTCTGTTTGCAGAGGGCACCTCGACCGACGGGCAGCGAGTGTTGCCGTTCAAGCCGACGCTGCTGGCGGCCCTCTTCGACGACAGCCGGGCCGAGGCCGACACCGCCCCGCCGAAGGTCCAGCCGGTGACGCTGGTCTGGACCGCGCCAAAGGGCGCCGACCCGCGCTTTTACGGATGGTGGGGCGAGATGGCACTTGGCCCCCATCTTCTGACGGTGCTGGCAGCGGCGCGGCAGGGCGGGGTGCTGCTCGTCTTTCACCCGCCCCTCGCCCCGGCCGCGATGACCGGGCGCAAGGCGGCGGCCGCCGCGGCGGAGCGCGCGGTCAGGGCCGGGCTCGCGACCGGTCAGCCCATCGCGGCCGCATAAAGGGCAAGCGTCCCGGCCGGGTCGTCCGTGCGCCAGACCTCGTCACCAAGGCCAAGGAAATCGGCGAAGGGGGCGATCGCGCGGACAAGCTCGGGCGTGAGGGCGCCTTCTGCCACGCAGGGCACCTCGATCATCTCGGACCACCACTGAAACAGCTCGGTCTCGGCCCTGATGCCAAGCCCGAGCGCGCTGTCGCCCACCGGTCCGAAGCTGACGTAATCCGCACCAAGCTCGCCCGCGGTCAAGCCGTCATGGCGCGAGGCACCGCAGAAGGTGCCGATGATCACCTCGCCGCCCGGGTCCTGATCCAGGTCCTTGCGCATCTTGCGCACCGAGCGGGCGCCATCGGTCAGATGCACCCCGTCCAGCCCCAGCCGCGCGACCAGGCGCGGATGGCCGTCGATCACAAGGGCCACATCGCGGGCATGGGCGATCTCGCGCAGGGTGTCGGCGGCGCGGGCGAGCAGGTCCTCGTCCCGGGTGGCCAGCGACAGGCGAAGGCAGGCGACCGGCTCGCGGTCAAGACAGCTGGCCAGAACGCCAGGGAAGGTGTCCAGGTCGATCTCGGGCGGGGTGATCAGATAGAGCTGCGGAACATCGCGCCGGTCAGGGCGGGGGGCGGCGTCAGGGTCGGTCATGGCGGGCCTTCGGGCAATCTTCTGGACGACGGCGTCTCGGATGAGGCTTGTGTCCGTCGGCCTATAGCCCGAGAGCCGCGGCGTGACCAGCAGTGCCAGCGGAGCGGGGCCAGCGGGGCAGGGCCAGTGGGGCTGTGCCAGTGCGGGCAGATCGGGGCGGACAGGCTCGTGCGCCCGTGCGCCGGTGCGCCCCGTGTCGGCGGACCGGTCCGGGCGTTGCCTTGCCCTGATGGCTTGCTCTTCCGCAACGGCGCCGCTAACGGTGCCCGCATCCCGCGCCCCGACCCTTCGCCAAGCCCGCCCGACGGAGACCAGATGACCCGCCCCGACCTGCAACCGGTCTTCGTCCTCGTGCGTCCCCAGATGGGCGAGAATATCGGCGCGGCTGCCCGGGGCATGTGGAACTTCGGCCTCGACCGGCTGCGCATCGTGGCGCCCCGCGACGGCTGGCCCAATGACAAGGCCGAGGCGGTGGCTGCCGGTGCCGACCGCCTGCTCAAGGATGCCGTCCTGACCCGGACCACGGCCGAGGCGGTGGCCGATTGCAGTTTCGTCTATGCCACGACGGCGCGCCTGCGCGACCTGACCAAGCCGGTCCTGTCGCCCGAAGAGGCGATGCGCGACGCGGCCCGCCGTCTGGCGGCGGGCGAGCGGGTCGCGGTCCTGTTCGGGCCGGAACGCTCGGGTCTGGAAAACGACGATATCGCCCGCGCGGGCGCGATCGTCTCGGTCCCGGTCAATCCCGATTTCCCCTCGCTCAACCTTGCGCAATGCGCGCTTCTCGCGGCCTATGAATGGCGCCGCGCGACCGAAACGGTCGAGGCGCAACGGATGGAGATGGCCGGTACCGACTGGGCCAGCCGGATCGAGGTCGAGAAACTGGGTGACCATTACGAAGAGGCGCTGGAGGCCGCAGGCTTCTTCTTTCCCGCCCACAAGACGGCGGCGATGAAACTTGCCTTGCGCAATCTCTGGGGCCGGATGCCGCTGACGCGGGCGGATGTGCAGGTCCTGCACGGTATCATGCGCCAGATGCGCCGCCCGCCCCGCGACTGACACGGACGACCGACGGCCCGCCCCTCGCGACCACACTCTTCTGCCATTCGCTTTGGTCGAAATACTCCGGGGGGAGGGCCGAAGGCCCGGGGGGCAGCG
>JAFIEN010000108.1 GCA_020832515.1 Rubellimicrobium sp.
GGGCAATCCTCGCCGATCGACAGCCCCAGAAGCTCGGCCTTGCCATCGAGGAAGGTTTCGGTATCGAAGGCGGTGGGGGCGGCCAGACGCTGCAGCGATGCCTCGGCCACGGCCTTTTCGGGGCTGATCACCACGTCGATCGGCATGTGGTCGCGCCGGTAGAGATCGGCATGGATCGCGTCGAGATAGCTTTGCGCCCTGACCCGCGCGATCTTGCGGCGGACATTGAAGACGGAATGGGCCACCTGGCAGGTGACCATGTTGACTTCGTCGCTATGGGTGGCGGCGATCACCATGTCGGCATCCTGCGCGCCCGCCTGTTCAAGGACGTCGGGAAAGCTCGCATGGCCGATGACGCCCTGCACGTCCAGAACCTCGGTCGCCCGACGCACAAGATCGGCATTCACATCGACGACCGTGACGTCGTTCGCCTCGCCCGCCAGCTGACGCGCGATCTGCCAGCCGACCTGACCCGCGCCGCAGATGATGACCTTCATGACCTACCCCCGGGGCGCGCGCTGATGCCTTGCCGCGATCTATAGGCCGCGCGGGCGGCAGATGCCAGAACATGGGGTCGGTGATCAGGGCGATCCTGCACGGCACAAAGCCTATTCGTCGTCCACATAGGCCACACGCCCGCCCGCCTTGGACGAGGTGACCACCCCCAGCGACTTGAGCTTGCGGTGCAGCGCCGAGCGTTCCATGCCGACGAAGCTGGCGGTGCGGCTGATATTGCCTCCGAAGCGGTTGATCTGGGTCAGAAGGTATTCGCGCTCGAACAATTCGCGCGCCTCGCGCAGGGGCAGCGTGGCAAGCCCGCCCGACAGCACGACGCGGCCTTCCTCGCCCGGGCCGTCCTCCATCGCGGGCAACTCCTTTGCCGTGATGTCGCCACCCGATTCCCCAAGGATAAGAACGCGTTCCATGACGTTCCTCAGCTGCCGGACATTGCCCGGCCAGACCATGGTCTGCAAAAGCGCGCGGGCATCCTCGGCCAGGCGGCGCAGCGGAAGGCCCTGGGTCTGGTTCAGTTGGGCCACGAAATACTCGGCCAGAAGCGGAATATCCTCGCGCCGCTCCTCGAGGCTGGGAACCGGGATCGGCACCACGTTCAGCCGGTGATACAGTTCCTGCCGGAATTCGCCCGCAGCGATCGCCGCAGTCAGATCACGATTGGTCGACGAGATCACCCGCAGATCGACCTGTATCTTGTCGCCCCCGCCCACCCGGTGAAAGGTCTGATCGACCAGCACCCGCAGGATCTTGGACTGGGTGCCAAGCGGCATATCGGCGACTTCGTCGAAATAGATCACGCCTCCATGTGCCTGTTCCAGAAGGCCTTTCTCGACGCTGCGGTCGGGTGCTTCGCGACCGAACAGCACATCCTCCATCCGGTCGGGCGCGATCGAGGCGGAATTGACGACGACGAAGGGCGAGCGCGCGCGGTTGGAATTGGCGTGGATATAGCGCGCCGCGGATTCCTTGCCCGAACCGGGCTGGCCGGTCAGCATCACCCGCCCGTTCGACTTGGTCACCTTGTCCAGCTGGTTGCGCAGCGCGCGGAAGGCCGCACTTTCGCCCAGCATCTCGGCCCCTTGCTGATCACCGCGCCTGAGCGCGATATTCTCGCGTCGAAGGTTCGATGTCTCCATCGCCCGCTTGATGACGACCAGCAACTGGTCGATATTGAACGGTTTTTCGATGAAGTCATAGGCGCCCTGCTTGATCGCCGCGACCGCGATCTCGATATTGCCATGGCCCGAGATGATCACGATCGGGATGTCGGGATGATCGCGCTTGACGGACTTGAGGATGTCGATCCCGTCCATCTTGCTGTCCTTGAGCCAGATATCGAGGATCATCAGTGCGGGCGGTTCCTTCGCGATCTCGGCCATGCAGGCTTCGGAATGCGCGGCAAGCCGGGTTGTATAGCCCTCGTCCTTCAGAATGTCCGAGATCAGCTCGCGGATGTCGCGTTCATCGTCGGTGATCAGGATATCGCCCATATGTCCCTCATTCGGCTGCTCTTTCGGCAATACTGCCCGCCGGAAGCACCGGCAGGATGATGACAGCGGCCGCGCCACGATGCGCGCCTTCGTCAAAGCTTTCGGCATCGTCGAGGGTCAGGCTGCCGCCATGTTCCTCGATGATCTTGCGCACGATGGACAGGCCAAGCCCGGTGCCCGACGCGCGCGTCGTCACATAGGGCTCGAACAGGCGCGCGCGATCCTCCGGCAGACCGATCCCGTTGTCGGAAATGACGATCCGGGCCGTCTCGGCATCGACCCGCATGTCGATCCGGATCTCCGGTCGGAAAGTGTCGCCCTGCACGTCACGGCGTGCTTCGATCGCTTCTCCGGCGTTCTTGATCAGGTTCGTAAGCGCCTGCCCGATCATCGTCGCATCGACCTCGGCAGGCGCGGGTCCAGGCAGGTCGGCGCTGAAGCGCACCTCGGGCTGGCCCACCTCCTGCAGGGTAACTGCGTCGCGCACAAGCGCGGTCAGGTCCTGCAGCATCCGCTCGGGTTCGGGCATCCGGGCAAAGCGCGAGAATTCGTCCACGATCCGCCGCAGATCGCCCGTCTGGCGCACGATCACATCGGTCATCTGGTCCAGCGCCTCGGCATCGGGGCCGACGGCGGCGCGAAACTTGCGCTTGATCCGTTCGGCCGAAAGCTGGATCGGTGTCAGCGGGTTCTTGATCTCGTGGGCGATGCGACGCGCCACATCGCCCCAGGCGGCCATCCGCTGGGCACTGACCAGATCGGTCACATCGTCGAAGGCCACGACATAACCCTCGAGCGTCCCGCCCTCGCCCCGCCGCGGGGCCATCCGCACAAGCAGGCTTTCCTGCTTGCCCGCACGCACGATGTTGATCTGTTCCTGCAACACGTCGCGCCCCTCTCCCGACAGGCGGTCGAACAGCGCGCCGAATTCCGGCACGACCTGGCGCAGTGGCAGTGCATCCGTCGGCTCGCGCACCAGAAGCACGCGCCTGGCCGAGCGGTTGGCGAAGGTGACCCGACCATCCGGATCAAGCCCCACCACGCCCGAAGTGACCGAGGCCAGCACCGAATCAAACAGCCGCCGCCGCTCTTCGATCTGGCGCGTGTTGTCGAGAAGCGCATCCCGCTGCCGCTTGAGTTGCTGGGTCATCCGGTTGAAGTCACGCCCAAGCTGGGCGATCTCGTCGTCGCCCTCCTCTTCGAGGACACGCACCTCCAGATCGCCCGCACCTACCCGCTGCGACGCACTGACCAGCCGGCCCACGGGGCGTGAGAGGCGTTCGGCAAACCAGAGCCCCAGCCAGATCGCGGCCAGGATCAGAATGACGGCGAAGCCCAGATAAAGCAGCCCGAACTCGAACAGAAGGCGGCCGCGGTCACGTTCGAGCTGTTCGTAAAGCGCGACCGTTTCCTGGGTTTCGTCCAGCAGAGCAAGGATGCTGCCGTCCACGGCACGCGTCACGTAAAGATAGCGGTCCACGAAGGCGCTCAACGGGATCAGCGCGCGGAATTCGTTGTTGGTCCAGTCCTCGATGATGGTGATGCCGTCGCGATTGGCGCGGTCGAAATCCTCGGGCATGGGCCGCTCGAAATCGAACTCGTAGGACCGCGGGCCGCGCGCCCGGATCTCGCCCGCGCCGTCGATCACGAAAACCTCGATCAGCCCGCGCTCGGCCTGGACCTGCACCCGGCCAAGCGCCTGACGCACCTCGCCATCGGACATGAAGAAGGTTCCCTGCCGTTCGGCATTGAGATAGGCGGCCACAGCCAGACCGTCGCGCGCGACTTCCTGCCGGTGTTCCTCCTCATAGGCCTCGGCAGCGGCAAGGGAGGTTGACAGCACGTTGCGCACCCGATCAGAGAACCAGCCTTCCAGACCGACATTGACGGTCAGCACAGAAAAGATCGCGACCGTCACCGTCGGGATAAGCGCCAGCGTCACGAAGACACCGGTCAGCCGAAGATGCAGGCGCGATCCGGCCGACCTTGCCCGCCGTTCCGAGATCATCCGCGCCACACGCTGAAGGACCAGCGCCGCGACCACCAGCACATAGACCAGGTTGGCCAGCAGGACGACCCGAAGAAGCGGCGCACTCGCCCCCTGATCGAGCGGGCCCAGCACCGCATAGGTGGCCGCTGCAAGCACCGGCCCGAGTAGCACCAGACCAAGCGTCGCCGCGTTCTGCAGGCGCCGCGACCGCCGCCAGCGAGAGAACCGCGTCAGGTCGAACAGGGCCAGAGACCGCCGCACCGAAACCGCCTTGATGACGGGGCTGGCTCGCCCCCCACAACCGCCCGGGCCCGCCCGCTGTCTCGCGACTGCGCGGCAACGCCCCTGTTGCGGTTTTACATCAATTTTCGGCGCCGTGTCACGCGAATATCCAGATCGGTGATCTTCTTGCGCAAAGTATTGCGGTTGATCCCAAGAAGATCGGCACATTTGGCCTGGTTGCCGCCGGTCGCATCAAGCGCGATCTCGATCAGCGGCGTCTCCACCTCGCGCAGGATCCGGTTGTAAAGCCCCGGTGGAGGCAACACGCCCCCGTGCAGGTCGAAGTACCTGCGCAGGTGCTTCGAGACGCTTGCCATCAACTTGTCGCCGTCGGTGCCGCCCCGCAGCGGCTCCATCGCCGGTTGGTTGCCGAGAACCGATTCGACCTCGGACCTGCTGATCTCTTCCTCGCTGCCGGTCACGACCAACCGCCGCACCGCATTCTCGAGCTGGCGCACATTGCCCGGCCAGGAATAGGTGCGCACAAGATCCAGCGCGCCCGGCGACAGGCGACGCAGCGCAAGGCCATCACGCTCGGCCCGGGCAAGGAAATGTTCGGCCAGAAGCGGGATGTCGTCCACCCGTTCCCGCAAGGACGGAACGGCGATGGTCACCCCGCCCAGCCGATAGAACAGGTCCTCGCGAAAGGCGTCCTTGTCCATCTGGCCCATCAGATCGGACTGCGACGTCGACATGATCCGTGGCGCATTCTCGCCCAGCGTATCGAGCATCCGCACGATCCGGGCCTGCGCATCCTCGTTCAGGTCGCCCACCTCGTCGAACAGGATCGAGCCGCCCTTGGCCCGCGCAAGCACCGTCGACGGCCCCTCGATACCTTGCAGGTCGGCCGCCGAGACAACGATGAACGGCAACCCCCGTCGATCCGAGAAATCGTGGATTGCACGCGCGATCAATGACTTGCCGGTGCCGCTTTCGCCGGTGATCAGGACAGGCAGCGCGGTGTTCATCACCCGCGCAACCAGCCGGTAAAGCGCCTGCATCGCCGGCGTCCGGCCAACCAGCGGCAGGTCGTTGCCGCGATCCTCGGACGGGGTGCCTGCGCGGGGTGCAGGCGCGCGTCGCTTCACCTCGAGCGCGCGGGCGGCACGTTTCATCAGGTCGGGCAGGTCGAAGGGCTTGGGCAGATAGTCGAAGGCATCCGCCTCGGCCGCCTGGATCGCCGTCATGATCGTGTTCTGCGCCGAGATGACGATTACGGGAAGGCCGGGCCGCGCCTCCGAGATCTTCGGCAACTGCTCAAGCCCGTTGCCGTCGGGCATGATCACATCCGAGATGACCAGATCGCCCTTCCCCTCGTCGACCCAGCGCATCAGCGTGACCAGTGACGAGGTCGCATGCACCTTGCAACCCGCCCGGGTCAGCGCCTGGGTCAGAACGGTGCGGATCGTGCGATCGTCATCAGCGACAAGAACGGTGCCGTCCATCAGGTCTCTCCAGCTCCAGGTTGGTCATCATCGCTGCTGCCGCGCGGTGCCAGCGGCAGTGATATGCGAAACATCGTCCGGCCGGGCACCGACTCGACCGAAATCCAGCCGCCCACGTCACCGATCAGCTTGGACACCAGCGCCAGCCCCAGCCCCGTCCCGTTCTCGCGCCCCGAGACGAAGGGTTCGAACACATCCCCCGCGATGTCGGGCGGCAGGCCCGGACCATCGTCGATCACCTCGATCTGCAGGGGCAGCCGGGCCAGCGTGCCGTCCTTGCGCCGCATCCGCAGCGACGGCTCGTAGAAGGTGCGCAGCCGGACCGTGCCGCCCGCGCCACCGGCCTCGGAGGCATTCTTCAGCAGGTTGAGGAAGACCTGCAGCAACTGGTCGCCATCGGCCAGAGTGCGCGGCAGCGAGGGGTCGTAATCCTCGATGAACATCATATGCGCGCCGAAACCCACCGAAGCCGACTGGCGCGCACGGTCCAGCACGTCGTGGATGTTGACGGGGCGCAGGGCGGGCGGGCGCAGATTGCCGAATTGCTCGACCTGTTCGAGCAGCTTCACGATGCGGCGGGTTTCCCCGACGATCAGATCGGTCAGCTCGAGATCGGCCCCCTTGAGCCCCATCGACAAAAGCTGGGCCGCGCCCGCGATGCCGGCAAGCGGGTTCTTGATCTCGTGAGCCAGCATCTCGGCCATCCCGATGGCCGAACGCGCGGCCTTGGTCGATTGCACGTTCTGCGTCATCCGGCTGGCGATCTCGCGCGGCGAGATCAGCATCAGCATGAACCCCTCGGTCCCCTGCAGATAGGCGAACTGGATGTTGCACTGGATCGGCGCGCGTTCGCCCGAGCCGACATCGACATCGTTGACGAACAACGACGACTGCCGTTGCCGGGTGCGGGCGAAGGGCTCTTCCAGCGGCGCGTCGATCATCACCTTGTCCCAGACCGACGATCCGATCAGGGACCGGACCGAAAGGTTGAGGAAGGTCTCCGCCGCCGGGTTGAGGTCCTCGATGCGGTCATCGGGCGCAAGCAGCAGCGCCGGGACGGGAAGCGAATTCCACAATGCGGTGTCGGAAATCATGCTGCAACCCGCGTTCGGGGCGCAAGCGCGCCGGGCAAGAGGCCCAGCACCTGTGCCGGTGCGTCAACCGTCAGGATGCTGTGCCGCAGGGCCGGCGGCGTGCCGGCATGATCCATGTACCAGCCCAGATGCTTGCGCGCGACCTTTGCGCCGAGCGTCTTTCCGTAAAACCTTAACATCTCTTCGTAATGCCCTGAAACCATGTCACAAAACGCCCGTCCCTCAGGCACGACCCTCGCCTCCTTCGGTGCGCCCGACAGCCTTGCCGCGATCTGCGCCGGAACCCACGGCCGCCCCTGCGCCCCACGCCCGACCATCACGCCCGCAGCACCCGAGGCGGCAAGCGCCGCCCGCGCGCTTGCGGCATCGACGATGTCGCCATTGGCGATCACCGGGATCCGCACGGCGGCGCGCACGGCCGCGATCGCGCTCCAGTCGGCGCGCCCCTTGTAGAACTGCGCACGCGTGCGGCCATGGATCGTGACCATCGCCACCCCCGCCCCCTCGGCCCGCCGCGCCAGATCGGCGGCGTTCAGGCAATCATGATCCCAACCCAGCCTGGTCTTGAGCGTCACGGGAATGCGCACCGCCCCCACCACCGCCTCGATCAGGTGCAGCGCGTGGTCGGGGTCGCGCATCAAGGCGGAACCGGAAAGGCCGTTGGTCACCTTCTTGGCCGGGCAGCCCATGTTGATGTCGATCACCGCAGCGCCGTTGGCCTCGATCATGCGGGCCGCCTCGGCCATCCAATAGGCCTCGCGCCCGGCGATCTGAACGGCCGTATTGGCCTGGTCGTAACCCAGTTCCGCCCTTTCCCGCGTGCCGGGCCGGGCCTGAACCATCTCCTGGCTTGCCACCATCTCGGACACCACCCAGCCCACCCCGAATGACGCGACAAGCTGCCGGAACGGCAGATCGGTGATGCCCGCCAAAGGCGCCAGCGCCACCGGGGGCGGCGCAACCCCGGGGAAGGGAAATGGCAAGGGGAGTGCTTTTCTATTGGCCATATGCTTAATTGTTATGCGTCTGAAGCTGCAGTAGCCCCGTCGTTCCGGCGTGACAACGCCATTGGCAGGCATTTTGCGACAAATTTGAGTGTTTGCCCAAAAATTACGCACACGCGATGCAAAAGAGAGAGGATTTGCACCCGGCAGACGCAGCGACTAAGGATCCGGGTCAGTCACCGGCCAGTTCCGATCATAGGCAAACAGGATGCAGACCGCCATCATCATCGTCGCGGCCGGTCGTGGCACCCGGGCGGGAGGGGGCCGGCCAAAGCAATGGCAAGCCCTCGCCGGCCGGCCGGTGCTGGCCCATACTGTGGCCGCGTTCCGTGCGGTGGCGGATCTGGGGCCGGTCGCACTGGTGATCCATCCCGAAGATGCCGATCTGCTGCAGGCGGCGGCGATCGGGGACGTGATCGTCGCGCATGGCGGGGCCACGCGGAACGAAAGCGTGCTGGCCGGGCTCGAGGCGCTGGTGCCCCATGCGCCCGACGCGGTGCTGATCCATGACGCCGCCCGTCCGCTTGTCGATGCAGCCGTCATCGGACGGGTCTGCAGGGCGCTGCAGGACCATGACGGCGCCGCCCCCGCGCTCGAGGTCACGGATGCGCTCTGGCGCGGCGCCGGCGGGCTGGTCAGCGGCACGCAGGATCGCCGCGGCCTGTGGCGCGCGCAGACGCCGCAGGGGTTTCGCTATGATGCGATCCTTGCCGCACACCGGGCACACCGGGGCGACGCGGCCGACGATGTCGAGGTGGCCCGCGCCGCCGGCCTGTCGGTCGCCATCGTCGAGGGGGCCGAGCGCAATCTCAAGATCACCCGGGCCGAGGATTTCGCCCGGGCCGAGGCACTGATGGGGGGGCAGATGGACATTCGCACCGGCAACGGTTTTGACGTGCATGCCTGCGGACCGGGGGATCACGTCTGGCTGTGTGGCGTGAAAGTGCCACATGATCATGGACTTGTGGGCCATTCGGATGCCGATGTGGGGATGCATGCGGTCACCGATGCGATCTATGGCGCGCTTGCCTGTGGCGATATCGGCCAGCACTTTCCCCCGTCCGACCCACAGTGGAAAGGGGCGGCAAGCGAGATCTTCCTGCGCCATGCCTGCGATCTGGCGCGGGACAAGGGCTTCGCCATCACCCACACCGACTGCACCCTGATCTGCGAACGCCCCAGGATCGGCCCCCATGCGGGCGCGATGCGTGCGGCACTGGCAGGCATCATGGGCCTCGACCCGGACCGGATCAGCGTCAAGGCGACAACCTCCGAGCGGCTGGGCTTTACCGGCCGGGGCGAGGGGATCGCCGCCATCGCCACCGCCACGCTGGTGCGGTCATGACGCCCGCGCGACTGATCGCGACCTTCGGCGGCGTGGGCGATCTGCGTCCCGCCCCCGGCACGCTCGGGTCGCTGGCGGCCCTGCCGGTGGCGTTTGTGCTGTTCGCTCTCGGCGGGCCCTGGCTTCTGATCGCGGTGACGATGCTGACGTTCGGCATCGGCCTCCGGGCTGCGCAGATCGAGATCGCGGCAAGCGGCAACCCGGATCCGCCCGAAGTCGTGATCGACGAGGTTGTGGGGCAATGGATCGCCCTTCTGCCGGTGGCACTCGGGGCCTGGCAGGCGAACGTGGGCCTGTTTGCGCTCTGGCCCGGCTGGGTCCTGGCATTCGCGCTTTTCCGGCTTTTCGACATCTGGAAGCCCGGCCCCATCGGCACCGCCGACCGGCGGGGCGATGCCATGGGCCTGATGCTGGACGATGTGCTGGCGGGCGTGGCGGCAGGGGCAGTGGTGGTGCTGCTGGCCGCGCTCTGGCACGCAGGGCCGGGCGGGTGAGCCCGGCCGGGATCCTGCCTGCCCAGACCCTGCTTGCGCGCGCCCGCGCGGCCGGGCTGCGGATCGCTACTGCTGAAAGCTGCACCGGCGGACTTGTGGCGGGGGCGATCACCGATGTGCCCGGATCTTCGGACATCTTCGATCGGGGCTTCGTGACCTATTCCAACGCCGCCAAGACCGCGATGCTGGGCGTGACGCCCGAGACGCTCGCGACCCACGGCGCGGTCAGCGAGGCGGTCGCGCGCGAGATGGCCGCAGGTGCGCTTGCCGCTTCCGATGCGCAGATCGCCGTGGCGATCACCGGCATCGCAGGCCCCGGCGGCTCGGAGCACAAGCCCGAAGGCCGGGTCTGCTTCGGCCTTGCCACCACCGCGGGCACACGGGCCGAAACAGTGGAGTTCGGTCCCCTTGGCCGCGATGCCGTCCGTGCGGCGTCGGTCGCCCGCGCGCTGGACCTGCTGATCGAGGCCGTCGACGCTCAGCCATAAAGGTCGTTTGCCCGCCGTTCGAAGGCACGCACGATCCGCTGCATCGCCTCGTTGAAGAACAGCCCAGCCGCCCCTTGCAGCAGGCGGTTGCGGAACTCGAAATCCACGTCGAACTGCACCTCGCATCCACCTTCGACATCCCGGAAGCGCCAGGTACTTTCCAGATGGCGGAAAGGTCCGTCGATATAGGCGGTGTCGATCCGGCTTCTGTCCTTCCAGAGGGTGACGCGGCTGCCGAAGCTCTCGCGAAACACCTTGAAGCTGATCACGAGGTCGGCAAGCATGATGTCATAACTGCCCTTGTCCGTGACCGAACGGATCCGCGCGGCCGCCGTCCAGGGCAGGAACTGCGGATAAGAGGCGACATCCGCCACCAGGCCGTACATCTGTTCGGCACTGTAGGGCAGGACGCGGGTTTCGGAATGGCTGGGCATGGGCTCCGCTCTCTTTCATCTTCCATGTCAGAGGTCATGGCCCAAGTTCAAGAGGGCGCGGCCCGCGGGGCGCCAAGGTGCCGCAGCCATACACCGAAGGCCTGCCATCCGCGGGCTGTCGGGCAACACGGTTCTGCACACCGGACGATGGATCGCACCGGATGCGGACGGGGGTGCAAGACGCCGCGAAATCGACTACGCCTGACCACGCCCGCCTGACCACGCCCGACGGGCCGGCCCGTCGGGCGAACCTGCCATACCCATGCGAGACGCCCAACCATGACCGACCGCAAGTATGTGATCGACCAGATGATCAGCGCGAAATCCATCGCGGCCCGGATCGAGGAACTGGCGAAAGAGATCGCCGGCGAATTCGCCGGCACCGACAAGCTGGTCGTCGTGGGCCTGTTGCGCGGCTCGTTCGTCTTCATCGCCGATCTGGTGCGCGAGCTGGACCTGCCTGTCGAGGTAGATTTCCTCGAGGCCTCGAGCTATGGCGACGGCATGGAGTCAAGCCGCGAGGTGCGCATCCTCAAGGATCTGCGCGGCAAGATCGAGGGGCGCGATGTGCTTGTCGTCGAGGATATCGTCGATACCGGCTACACGCTGACCCATGTGACGAAGTTCCTTGCCACGCGAAAGCCGGCCCGCCTGCGCAGCATCGCGCTTCTGGACAAGCCGTCGCGCCGCGAGGTGCCCTTCACCGCCGACTGGACCGGCTTCACCATTCCCGACGAATTCGTCGTGGGCTACGGGATCGACTTCGCCCAACGCAACCGCAACCTGCCCTATATCGGCAAGGTCCGCTTCACCGAGGCCGTCTGATGGACTTGCGCTGGCTTCTGCGGATCCGGCAACTGGTCCAGCGTCCCCCGTCGCGCAGGCAGGCTGTGCTGATCCTTGTGACCATCGCCGTCTGCATCGCCATCGTGGTGATCGAGGCGCAAGTCGGCTGGCCCGATGCCTTTACGACCCAGCGCGCCCGCAGGCCGGCCATCCAGCCGCTGCCCTGATCCGTTCACGGCGCGATCACGCAGCTGCCATGGCAAGAGGCAGCTTAAGGCGGTGGCAAATCCAGCCGCCTGGGCTAAGCTGGATGTAATCCCTTTCCGAAAGCGAGACAGGACACCCTTCATGCGCCACATGCACCACCTTGCCGTCGCCGCCCTCGCGACGCTTGCCGCCACATTCGCCCATGGTCAGGGTGCGCCCGACCCCGCACAGGCCGCCGTCACCGCCCGGCAGGCGCATATGCAGCTTTATCAGTTCAACCTCGGCCTGCTGGGCGGGATGGCTCAGGGTGCGATCGACTACGACGCCGATGCAGCCACCGCCGCCGCCGCCAACCTTGCCGCACTCGCCAGCCTCGAACAGGGGCGCTACTGGTTCGAGGGTTCCGCCGCCGGCGAGGTCGAAGGCAGCCGCGCATCGCCTGATCTCTGGGCCAACATGGACGACCTGATGACCCGGACTGCCGCGATGGAAACCGCAGCACTCGCCATGGCGGATGCGGCCGGAACGGGGATCGATGCGCTGCGCGGCGCGATGGGCGATCTGGGCGGAGCCTGCAGCGCCTGCCACCAGTCCTACCTGCTGCGCAACTGA
>JAFIEN010000109.1 GCA_020832515.1 Rubellimicrobium sp.
ATGACCCTCAAACGGTAATCTCGGCGCAGCCGAAAGCGTTGATCAGACGTTCCCTAAGCCTCCATGGCTATGCCCAAGTGTCCGGTCGAAACGGGGGCCAGTTCAGGAACGCTACTCAGTCCCAGTTCCGCCGCAAGCAAAGTTCCCCTCACAAGACCACTTCATGCCATCAAGCTGACGTGGCCGGTGGTCCGCTGTGAACGCTTAAGACCTGTTAAAGGATCAAACAGCAGCACGTCGTCATTGTCGAACGCGACGCTGATCCTTCCGTTTCGGGGTATGGCCCCCTTGCCACGATGTTCAACGATCAGGCGTTCGCCCGCATCGGTGCGGGCATAGATAAAGGCGACCCCGCCCAGATCCTCGACATGTTCGATCGTCAGTGCATCCCCGGGGACCCTGCACTGAATATCCTCGGGACGGATGCCGCAATCGAACTGTCCGTTCGGTAGCTTAACTGCAGCGCCAAGCGGAAGGCGCGCACCAAGCCCAGGGATATGGAGGATATCGTCACGCACCTCGCCCCTTAGGAAGTTCATCGAGGTCGAGCCGATGAATCCCGCGACAAACCTGTTGCAGGGATCGCGGTACAGATCGAGTGGCAAGCCTGTCTGCTGTATTACCCCGTCTTTCAGAACGACGATCTGGTCCGCGAGAGTCATCGCCTCGGTCTGGTCGTGAGTGACGAAGACCATGGTTGCGCCAAGATCGGCATGCAGTCGGGCAATCTCGACCCGCATCTCGGCGCGAAGCTCGGCATCAAGGTTCGACAGCGGCTCGTCGAACAGGAAGACGTCGGTTCCCTTGGTAAGCGCGCGCCCGATGGCGACCCGCTGCCGCTGCCCACCCGAGAGCGCCTTCGGCTTGCGATCGAGCAGGGGCGTCAGTCGCAGCATGTCGGCTACCTCGCTCACCTTGCGCGCAATGTCCTCCTTGCGGGCATTCGCGACGCGCATCGAAAAACCGATGTTCTGCGCGACGGTCATGTGGGGGTAAAGAGCGTAGTTCTGGAACACCATTGCAATGCCACGGTCGGACGGGTCAAGCGCGGTGACATCCCGTCCGCCGATGTAGATCTGACCCGATGTCGGTGCCTCGAGCCCGGAAATCAGACGCAGCAGCGTGGACTTGCCGCAGCCTGACGGGCCGACGAAGACGCAGAAGCCGCCCTTCGGTATCTTCAGCGATAACGGAGGAATGATGTTGACCTGTCCGAAGGACTTGCTCAGCTCACAGAGCTCGATTGCTGTTTCGCGCGTCATGCGGGATCGATCCCTTCCCTTCCGGGCCCTTCCGACTTGGGCTCTTTACTCTCGGGTCGTGACTGGACGACAATGCTGCCCCCCGGTTCCACGTCCATGCGCACCGTGCCCCGTCCGGTCTGGTGCTCTGCCACTTCCTTACCAGACATGTCGGACACGACCAGTTGTGACGGCTCTGACAAGATCAGGACCAGCGCACCATTCGGGCTGGCATTCAGCACGATTTGCTCGCGCGGGACAGATGGACAGTCGACGGGGCTGTCGGAAAGCGCAAGAACGATGTGCTTGGCACTGTCGGTGAAGCACAGCTGCCGAACGGCACTGCCATCGACGAGCGGGGCAAAGGTGCCTTGCCAGAGCGTTGGGCGATGACGGTTATAGAACGCAAGCCACTGCCGGATCAGGGCAAGATGCGACGCCCGTGTCTCGGTTAGGCGGACGGAAATCATCGGAACCCCGGCCAGACCCCGCATTAGTTGCAGCGCGACATTCCGGTCACTTTCATCGGGATGCCAGAACATCGGGTCCATGTGAATCGCCCGGCCCGGCGCCATGAGCCGCAGCATTGTGACCTGCCACAGGTTCAGGTCGGGATTCAGGGGCACGTCCGACGCCCGGTAGATATTGGCGAGCGAGGCCGCAGCGATGTTGGTGTAGGTATTGCGGAATTCAATCAAAGCGTCGGGCCTCTGGGTGAGGACTCGGTCGATGGCCTTGCGTAGCAGGTCGAAGGTTGCGACACCGAAACCGTCATCGGTGGTGACGGCGGGGCAGACAGCGGTCTGCAATGCATCGACGAAGTCGATCTTGAATCCATCAACCCCGAAGTCGCTCATCAGCCGGTCAAACAGGTTGGCCACATGCTCGGCCGCACCGGGGGCGGTCGGGGACAGATGCCCGGCATGCAGATCGGCGCGACCCTCTGTCAGTATGCCCGACATCGCGGCATGGGCGCTTGATTCACCCCCGACCATCAGCGGTGCAATCCAAAGCAGATAGCGAAGCCCCATCGCACGGACGCTGCTGACATGGGTGCGAAAGTCGGGGAACTTTTCGGGGTCGGGTTGCCAATCCCCCACCTGATCGTAGCGGCCGAATGCGGCCTTCTTGGTGAACCACCCGTCGTCTGTCAGCCAGGTCCCGATGCCAAGAGTGGCTGCCACTCGGGCCGTGTCTTCGCACCACTCACCAGTGACGCCGTGATGCGCCGCCGTCCATGTGCAGAAGACCGGATCGAAAGCGGAGTCAGGAACGGCGATCGGCCCGGAAGGAAGGGCGCTCTCGGCAAGGGCGCGATAGCGACCGAGGACATCCTGCCAGACGTCCGGAGTCTGACTGACGAACAGGATCAGCCCGTCCCGGCTCAGACGCTCACGATCTGAGGCGGCGATGTCGGCGCGAAGCTCGATGTGATAGCATCGACCCGCCTCATCCAGGGTAAGGGTGATCCTGCAATTGAGCAGTTGATCCACCAGCCCGAGGGCGAAGCGGTTCTGTCCCTGAGTGTTGTGCAAGGCAACATAGGGAAAGCCCGAGTTGGCGCGCATATACTTTTCATGGTGCCAGAACGGCAGGTGTCCGAATTCCGGGCCCGGGTCGCCACCAAGATAGATCCCGGTCATGTCGATGATCGGCACTGTGACGCGAAACCGCGCCTGCAGAACTTCGCCGTCGTCCAGCCCATCCAGTTTCAGGAGCGCTTCGTCATTCGGCAAGCGATTGATCACAAGTCTGGCCGGAGCCTCATCGCCCCGCGCGCCTCTGACCAGGCACTGAATGTCGGAGGTCCGGGCAGCAACTGAAGAAGGCAAGTCCATCATGGGTTCGTCCTTGTATCGTTCGTGTCCAGAAGGACCGCATCATGTGGCGCGATCTCCACCACTTGGGGGAGTGTCCCCGGCTCGACCCCGATTCTCGACAGATCTAGCTCTATCCGCCGCGGTCGGTCGGCAAGGTTGCGCAAGTGCAGGATACCGTCATGCCAGGTCCACCCCAACGCGACACCGGCAATCCCGAGCACTGTCCTTCCGGAATCCAGCGAGGCAGGCCGCAGGAGCAGATCTGCGTCCAGCGAAGGACCAATGCCCAGGTATTCGTGCAGCAGGACCCAGGAGAAAACGCAGGGGTATTCGTAGTAATGGCCGGCCCCGTGCCAGTTGTTGCCATTGATGTAATAGACATGGTCCATGTCGTAGCGTTCGCCCATCAGGAACCCGTCCTTGCGGGCCTCGGCAGCGACGGTCAAAAGCTGTTGCTTGACCGCCTTGCCGTTGCCCTCGCCAGCTAGGAAAGCCGCGTCCCAGCACCAGTAGCGACCAGCGGCGCACAGATCGTAGGGCCCGCCAGTGCCGATCTCTGATGCGGTGTAATCGGCAATGCGGGCTGCGTTGAAAGTGGGAAATCGCTGGAACTCGGACCATTCTGCCGCGATCAGCTCCCGTATCGCCCGGGCCTGAATGTCCGAGGCATAGCCGAAATGCACCGGTAGCACATTCGCCAGAAGGTGTATGTGGTCATGGGGGCGGCCATGACGGTCGACCCAGTCGACAAAGCGCGCGGCAGCAGGATCCCAATAACCCATAGGCAGATCGGCGCAGAGCGTGCGGGTCAGCCGCTCGGACAGGGCATCCAGTTCGGCGGCGGGCGCGTCGCGACCAATCCGGCGTTCGAGCTCGGCCAGGAGCGCACAGGCATTGGCAGCAAAAGCCTGAGCCAGCGCGACGCGACCGTCCTTGATGACCTGATCCTCGTAATACACATCGGACCAGAGACGCCCGTTATCATCAACATGCGCGCGCACGATTGACAGCGCCCGTTCAAGTGACGTGATGTTAGTGCCCAGCCAATCCAGATCACCGCTCGTCGCCACATGCAGCCATGCGGATTCGATGACTGCGATATTGCCGGTCATCAGGAACATTTCGGCATTCTCGGTGCCATCCATGCTGGCGCGGCGTACATGGTATTCGCGGCTGCCGTCCAGCTGGACCGCGCACGGCAGGCGCGACAGTCCGGTCGGGTCTTCGTCTATCAGGCGCAATTGAAGTTCTATCATCCGCCGGCAGAGGTCGCGATCAAGCGGGTTACCCAGCAGGATACGCCCCTTGATCTGGAACTCGTGATCCACGTCAGGATAGGTCCCGGCGTAATTCGACAATTCCAAGGTGCTCAGGACATAGCCGTCAGCCTCATTGCATGCGCGGGCAATTGTACGTTCGACCACGCAAGGCATCAGGGTATCCCAGTAGAAGCCGGCCCACGCCTCTTGCAAAGCGACGCCGTCTTCGAAATCAAGCGTGATCTCTCCTCCGAACGCATCCGCATTCGGGCGTCCCGCCCAGCGGTGAACAAGGACCGGGCCTTCGGCGAAGTCGATCCGCGTCTCAGCGCCGACGATGACGCTGATCCGGCCGCCATTCGCCGTGCGCAGGAGCCAGGCCTCGCCCGGTGCACTGCATTCGGGCAGCAACCAGACAGAGTCATGGCCGTCATGTTGCAAGGACGGTACCCCCTCGATATGACCAAGAGGCAGCACGAAGGTTCCACCGGGCTCGCGGCGCAGCAGGAACAGGCGCGCGGCTTTCGTCAGGAACTGGATCGGCGCATCAGCAGACTCGATCTGCCATTCATCTACCCCGGTCTTCTGTGCAGGTCGGGCGCACAGCAAGTTATCGGAAACCTGAGTATCCACCGGCTGAAACATGTTCATCCCTTGACCCCGCCCGAGAACGTCATTCCTTCGATGAACTTGCGCTGAAGGATCGCATAGGCGACCAGCACAGGCACAATGGTGATCGACATGCCCGCAAAGACCGCGCCGTAATCGGTCGCGAAGCGGCCCTGAAGCAGAGAGAGGCCGACCGGCAGAACATAGGCCTCTTGCCGCGAGATCATCAGGTAGGGCCAGAGGAAGTCGTCCCAGCTCCACAGGAAGATGAAGATGCCGAGCGCGGAAAGTGCCGGAACCGAGAGCGGCAGGGCGATCCAGTGAAATATCCGGAACTCTGACGCGCCATCGATACGGGCCGCGTCGATCAGTTCGGACGGAATTCCCATCATGAACTGGCGCATCAGGAACACGCCGAAACTGTTCATCATGACTGGCACGACAAGCGCGGTGTAGGAGTCCAGCCAGCCGAACCAGACCATCTGCTGGTATTGGGCAATGATAGTCACGGGCCAAGGGGCCATCATCGTTGCAAGGATCAGGTAGAACAGCCAGCGCTGGCCTGGAAAGGTGAACTTCGACAGCAGATAGCCTGCAAGTGCGCTTGTATAGACGATGATCGCGGTCTTCAGGGTGGCAAGGAAGAGCGAATTGAGAAAGAACCGGGCGAAGTCGATCTCGAACAGCACCCGACGGAAGTTGTCCAGCGTCCAGACCTCGGGAAGAATCGTCGGCGGGATCTGCAGGATCTCGGAATTGGGCTTGAACGCGGACAGTATCATCCAGATGAACGGCACGACCATCGTCATGGCGCCCGCTGATAGCAGGAACAGGATCGCCCAACCCTTGCGCCTAGGGGTCATCGTCGCCTCCCATGACACGGATGCTGATCACTGAAATCACCAGCGTGATTGCGAACAGAGTAAGCGAGATCGCCGAAGCCTTGCCGAAGTTGTAAAGTATGAAGGCTTCGTCAAAGATCTGGTAGACCGTGGTGAAGGTGGCATAGGCTGGCCCGCCCTTCGTCATGATAAAGATCTGCCCGAATGCCTGCAGATACGAGATGATCGAGGTGATCACGACAAAGATCATCGCTGGCCGTATCATCGGCAGCGTGATCAGCCTGAAAGTCTGCCCGGGCTTTGCGCCATCGATCCGCGCTGCCTCGTAAAGCTCGCGTGGCACCCCCGCGAGGGCGGCGAGGAAGATGACGACGGCATATCCCACCTCTTTCCAGACGGTCATGACGATGATCGCCGGCATTGCAAGCCTGGTATCCCGAAGCCACAGGATGGGAGAGTCGCCCGCCATTCCAAAGGCATGCAGCGTCACGTTGATCAGGCCAAAACCCGGATCGTACAGTTGTCTCCAAAGCAGCGAGACGGCGATCATCGGCGCGATGACCGGCAGAAAGTAGATGGTCCGGAATAAGCCCTTGCCGATCCAGACCGACATTATCGCCAGCGCGATGGCAAGGCCTAGTGCGGTGCGTAGCGCCACGACGGCGGCGGTGAAGTAGAGGTTCAGCCAGACTGCCTTGGCAAAAAGCGGATCCGCTAGCATGTCTCGGTAATTGTTCAGTCCGGCGAAGTCGAACCGGTCCTGCAGTGGACTCCAGTAGAAGAAGCTTCCCACGGCCGTAAGTCCGATCGGGAAGACCTGAAAGATCAGGTAGAAACCAAGGACAAACCCGACACCGAGAACAAGAAAGCTTCTCCGCGAGCGCAGCGCTGCGTGAAGCGATGCCAGAAGTGAGGTGCGGGCCCTTGCCTGTGCGCTAGGGCTACCCTGCACGGAGCAAGGCGCACCCGACGGGGACGTTGCCCGCTGGATGCGCCCTTTGGTCATTCGCCGAATGCTTGCGCGTTGGGATAGTCGCGCTCGGCCGAGACAAAACCGAGGCCCGACAGTCTCCGGTTCGCGATCGCCTCGCCCTCGGCCAGAGCCGTGGCCAGATCACCGCCATCGACCACGATGTCGCGTACGTAGTCGTAACCGGCCTCCCATGCGACCGGGATTGGCCCGTATACGGTGCTTTCGATCATGTTGCGCGCGATGCTTTCGGCTGCGATCGGGTTCTCGAGCACCAGCGGGTGGTCAAGCAGGCTGCGCAGCGTGGGCACGCCCCCGGTCTCGAGGACCTGCTGCAGGACAAGGTCTTCCTCGCTGATCACGAAGCGAACGAAATCCAGAGCCACGGCCTTCTTGTCGTCCGGACTTGCCGCACTTACCGCGAAACTGTTCTCGACGTTGTTGCGGCCGATTGCCGGGGCACCCTCGAAGACAGGAGCGGGGAACCATCCCCAGTCGACATTGGAGTTTGCGTCAAGCCATCCACCAACCCAGTTGTAGACATAGCCCATGGCAATCCGCTCTTGCCCCATGCCCTCCCAGTTCGTCTCGGCGATGATCGGGTCGCAAAGCCCGTCGTCGTCGTAGAGCGACACCATGAACTCGAGATTCTTGAGCACGGCGGGCTTGTTCATTTCGGCACTGGTGCCATCGGGTGAGAAGTTCCAGGTTCCGGTCTGATAGTTCAGATCGACAAGAAGATCGCGAAAGGCGCCCTGATAGCAGAAGCCGGCCTGTGTCATCTGGCCGGCCTCGTTCCGAAGGGTCAACCGGTTCGCAACATCGCGCAGTTCGTCCCATGTCTCGGGTATGTCCGCCTCGGTCAGCCCTGCCGCGGTCCAGTGCTTCTTGTTATAGAAGATGCCGCCATGGATGACGGACATGTTCATAAACAGGATGTTGTCACCAACCATGTTCGACCAGGACAGCGCGTAGTCCGCGTCCAGATCCTCGAAGTCGATGGGCCAGGGCTCAAGCATATTGGCAAGACTTGAGGCCCAGCCGATGTGCATCCCTATGATATCTGGCCCGTCGGCATTGCGAAGCGCCACGGGCAGCTTGTTCCAATAGTCGCCCCAGGGCTGGCTCTGAAGATTGATCGTCACGTTGGGGTGGCGCTCGGTATAGGCGTCGATCCAGTCCTGCTGGAACCCCCAGCCATAGGGCGTCCAGTATTCAAGCGTGATCGGCGCGCCATCGTTCACGACGTCCGTGTCGTAGACGATGCCCTGGGCAAGCGCAGCAGACGCAAGGCCGCATGCGGCGATGGAGCCCAGCAGCGCGCTTCGTATTCCAACCGGCCATTGACTCGTTTCGAATCGACTCATCTTTCTCTCCTCCCGTGCCGTGTCACAATTGACAACGTTGTCATAAGGGGATTTTGGAAAACATCAATCAAAAAACGGGAGTCAGGTCGACTTTCGTACAATCAACTGCACTGGCACGATCCAGGGGTCCCGCACGGTTCCATGCCCCTCCGTTGCGCCGACGACGGCAAGCTGCACGGCGGCTGCGGCTGTCTGGGCCTTGTTCAAGGCTACCGTTGTAAGGGGCGGGTCGATCAACTCGCCGATCGCAAGGTCGTCAAACCCGACAACGGCAAGGTCCTGCGGAACACGCAGTCCAGCGGCGCGTGCGGCGGCGATGGCCCCCATCGCGCGCATGTCATTGTAGCAGATGAGGGCGGTCGTCTCTGGAAAGGTCTCACGCAGGATCTCGACAGCGCGACTGCCGCAGTCGGTCTCGCGCACGCTTGTCGCGTCCGATACGATCCGGCGATGGGTCGCAAGACCGCGCGCAGCCATGGCCGCGACAAAGCCCCTCTCGCGCCAGCGTCGTGCTTCGGGCACATGGGCGCTGACCTCGATCGCGATATGTTCATGTCCGCGATCACAGAGATGGTGCACGACCTGTCCGATACCTCCGGAAATGTCTGATTGCAAAAGAAAGAGATTCTCGTGCTGGTCCGTCTCGGGCAGGATGTGGTCCATCAGGACCAGCGGCCCGAAGCCCTGCGCCACGTCAAGCAGCCTGGCATCTCCGCCGACCGCAGGATAGATCATGATCGCGTCCACCCCCTGCGAGATCAGGGAGGCTACGATCTCTGCCTGTTCCTCGGCATTGCCCATGTGGCTGACAACAACGACGTGATTGCCCAAAGCCCGTGCAGCCAGCATGACTTCCTGAGTCATCTCGGAAAAAAACATGTTGGACATGTTGGTCACGACAAGACCGATCGAGCCGGACCGCAGCTTCACCAACCCACGCGCCAACTGGTTTGGCCGGAACTTCAGTTGCTCGATGGTATCCTGCACGAGTCTTCGAGTGTCCTCGGCAACCGACGCTTCGTCGTTGACGACACGCGAGACTGTCTTGATCGATACGCCCGCGACGGCGGCGACATCCTTCATTGTAACAGGCAAGAAATCGTTTCCCTCGCATCGTTACAACGTTTACAGAATCGATGCGAACATCCGCCGTCAATATTGAGGGTGATCAGCTCATGTTCGAAACCGGCCATCCCGGCGTCTTCCAGCAGCCCGACCGAGGCTGACGGATCGTAAGGCGGACGCCCGATGTCGGCATATTCCGGATGAACCGGTGCGACATGGTGATTATCGGCCTGTGTGCCCAACCCGGCAGAGCCAAGCTCGAGCAGAACCGCATTGTCCACGGCCATCATCAGCGCCTGACGCACCCGCACATCTGCGTATGGTGCCATGCCATCGACTTCGGCAACCTGATTGAACCGCAGTGCTCTGACCCCCGATAACTCCTCCATCTGATGCTAGAGTCCGGCCCAAGGAGAGGACCGGACCATGAAGCGATCGAAGTTCACAGAAGAGCAGATCATCGGCATCCTGCGGGAGCAGGAAGCGGGTGCGAAGACGGCGGAGCTGTGCCGCCGGCACGGGATCAGCAGCGCGACGCTCTACGCCTGGAAAGCCAAGTTCGGCGGGATGGAGGTGTCGGACGGGAAGCGGCTGAAGGCGCTCTAGGAGGAGAATGCCCGGTTGAAGCGGCTCTTGGCGGAGTCGCTGCTCGACCAAGCCGCGCTGAAGGACCTCCTGTCGCGAAAGTTGTGACGCCCGCCGCCAGGCGCGAAGCCGTCGCGATCCTCGTGGAGCGCCACGAGATGAGCGAGCAGCGGGCGTGTTCCGTGATTGGCGCGGACCGGACCTCGATCCGATACCGCGGCCGACGCCCCGACGATCACGTTCTGCGCGAGCGCCTGCGGGCGCTGGCATCCGAGCGGCGCCGGTTCGGCTACCGGCGGCTGCATGTTCTGCTGAGGCGCGAGGGCCATGTCGTGAACCGCAAGAAGACCCAGCGGCTCTACCGCGAGGAAGGCCTGTCGGTGAGCAAGCGGCGGGGACGGAAGAAGGCGACGGGCACGCGGGCGCCGCTCCTGACGGTGGCCCTGCCGAACGCGCGCTGGTCGGTCGACTTCGTGCATGACCAGTTCGCTCAGGGTCGGCGCTTCCGGATCTTCAACGTGATCGACGATGTCACAAAGGAATGCCTCGCCGCCGTGGTGGACACCTCGATCTCGGGTCGTCGTGTGGCGCGGGAACTGACAGCGCTGATCGCCCGGCGCGGCCAACCCGGCCTGATCGTCAGTGACCACGGGATCGAGTTCACCTCGAACGCGATGCTGGCCTGGAGCGAGGAGACGGGCGTGCCCTGGCACTTCATCCCGCCAGGAAAGCCGATGCAGAACGGCATCTGCGAAGCCTTCAATTCGAAGATGCGCGACGAACTCTTGAACGAGACGCTGTTCTTCGGCCTCGACCACGCCCGCAGCGTCATCGCCGCATGGTTGGCCGACTATAACGCCAATCGCCCCCATTCGGCGCTCGGCTACCAGACCCCCGCGGCCTATGCCGCCCATTGCTCCCGCCGCCCAAGCGGGCAATTGTCACCCGCCGGCTCTGGTTTCAGCTGGGTGAGTGCCGGAGGTCAGAGCAGCAGCACCACCCCTGACAGGGCGGGGTGACGACCTCGGACTTTTCCCATCCGATCGCATCGCCGATGTCGATGACATTCATTCACGTTCTGGTAAATCATGTCGACTTCGTCGGATTCCATTGCGGAAATCCATGCCGCAGGGTCGGTGCCGTAATCGATGTATTCGATCCGGTCGAGCGCTGCGCCGCCCACACCCTCGGCCTGCGCGCCCCACCAGTCGTGCTCGGTGTTCTTGAGCAGAGCGATAGGCCGAGCGCAGGATCAGCGGCTTGCCCAGCCGGTCGCGCAGGGCCTGCAGCTTGTCCAGCGCCTCGGGATGCAGCTTGATCTGCCCCGTGCCGCGGCAGGCGATTTCGGCGGGCGAGAAGTTCGGCCAGCGCCAGAGGTTCTGCGGAACATCGCGGAAATGGCGGAAGGTGCGGATGGGATCGGGCATTGGGGGCCTACAAGTGAATAGCCCCGCCGTGGGGCGGGCCGGGGTCAGGATGCTTGGTGTCTGGATGTCGTTTGCGCCCAGCCACCGGGGACGAACACCTTCAGCTTATCTTCGACCGCAATTGCCTGTCTTGCTGACTCCGGACCTTGCCCTGCGCGCGGCCCCTCACCCCACCACCAACCTCCGCTTTGGATTGATCCGCTCGCGCCACGCGACGGCTGCCGAGACCCCGCCGACCACCTGCATGATAGCGTCGAGGGTCGCGGGATCGGTGACCCATGGCCAGTCCAGCCCAAGGAGCGCGAGGACGGGCGCAATGACGGCCATCACCGTCAGCCACCAGGAGCGGGCCTGCCAGAAGGGGAGCGGGGGGAGGTCGGTGGGCATGGGTTTCTCCTCAGAGGCGGGCGAACTGGAGATGCATCCAGTCGCGGTTGGCGGCGCGGCCGAGGCTGACGGCGCCATGGGCTTCGACGATGGTCCAGAAAGGGTCGTAGTCGGGATGGGCGAAGGCGGCGCGGTCGCGTCCCCAGGGGAGCTGGTTGCGCTCGGGGTCGAGGTCGACGGCGGCACCCCAGGCATGGGTCGAGAGCGCCGTGCCGCCGCGCATGGGGCGGTGGTTGAAGCAGCCGCCGAAGAGGTGCAGCCGTAGGCGCTCGTAGTCGACCCGGCCGTAGTGTGCCGCAGCTTCCGCGAAGATCCGGGTGAGAGGCTCGGCCAGCCGCCGATGGCAGCGGAAGCTGGTGATCCGTGTCCCGAGCTTCCAGGCGAGCACGAACGGGAACGGGAGCGCCACGATGCCGGCGGTGGCCTCTGGCCCGCCGGCCTGCCCGTAGAAGGCGGACATGGTGGCGGCGGCCTGCTGGGGGAAGCGCCGCTGCGCCTCGGCCGGGTCGTGGTTGGGGCCGGGGATCCGGTCGATGATCCAGTCCCGCCCGGTCTGGCGCTTCGTGTGCC
>JAFIEN010000110.1 GCA_020832515.1 Rubellimicrobium sp.
AGTGTTGGTTGTGGCGCGTATTTTACAGACAGGCTTCGGGAATACGATAATGACAGGATGAATTCCGAGAGGCTTTTCGAAGTTGTCATGCGCCATGATCGAGGATACTGCGTAATTCATGCTCGACGACATCGACCGCCGCCTTCTGCGCCTCCTGCAGGCCGATCCATCGACCGGTCTTCCCGATCTGGCCGAGGCCACGGGCCTGACCCCTGGCCGGGCGGGGCGCCGGCTTGACCGGTTGCGCGCCGAGGGCATCGTGCGGGGGCGCGAGGCGGTGATCGACTGGCGCAAACTGGGCTACGACCTTCACGTCTCGCTCCGCTTCACGCTGGACAAGACCGCGCCGCGCGCCTTCGACGAATTCATCGCCGCGGCCCGGACCCTTCCGCAGGTGATCGAGATCCAGACCTTCCTTGGCCGGGTCGATGTGCGGCTCTCGGTCATCGCCCGCGACCTGGCCGATTACCAGCGCCTCTACCGCGACCACATCCTGACGCTGCCCCATATCGCCGATATCGAAAGCCTGATGACCGTGGCCGTCCTCAAATCCGACGAGGCGCTGCCCCTGTGATCCTGCCGTGACCGCGCCATGACGCCCCTCGACGACATCGACCGCGCGATCCTGCGGGCCCTGCAGCAGGACGCCGGGCTGAACGCCAGCACGCTTGGCCGCCGCTTCGGCCTGTCGCAGCCGGCCGCCTGGCGCCGGGTGCGCCGCCTGCAGGAGGCGGGGATCCTTGCGGGCGCGCGGCTAAGGCTCGATGCCGTGCGTCTGGGCTTTGGCGTGACGGTCTTTCTGGGGGTGAAGCTCGCCACCAAGGGGCGCGTCAGCCTTGAAGACTTCGAACGCGCGGTCACCGCCATCCGCGAGGTGCAGACCGTGGAACATGTGCTGGGCCTCTATGATTACCGGCTGCGTGTGGTGGCGCGCGACCTGGCCGATTTCGAGCGCGTGCTGCGGCGGCGGATCATGACCCTGCCGGGCGTCGGCAATGTCGAGGCGAATGTGCTCTTGTCCGAAGAGCGCCGGCCGGGGCCAATTTGACGCGCGCGGTCGCCGCGATGGTGGCTTGCACCCCTCCCATCGGTCGGGTTTAGGGTAGTGCAGGAAGCCAATGCCGGAGATGCAGATGAACAGCGCAGTCGATCCCGATGGACTGATGGAATTCTCGGTCGTGTTCACGGACCGGTCGCTCAATCACATGTCGAAGACCTTCCAGTCGGTGATGACCGATATCTCGGCCATGCTGAAGGAGGTCTATCAGGCCGCGCATGTCGCCATCGTGCCGGGCGGCGGCACCTATGCGATGGAGGCGGTGGCCCGGCAGGTGGGCACCGGGGCGCGGGTCTTCGTGGTGCGCAACGGCTGGTTTTCCTACCGCTGGAGCCAGATCTTCGAGGCGGGCGGCTTCACCGCGGAAACGCTGGTGCACAAGGCCCGCCAGACCGGCAACGACAGCCGCGCCCCCTTTGCCCCGCCGCCGGTCGAGGAGGTGACGGCCGCGATCCGCGAGGCACGGCCCGATGTCGTTTTTGCCCCCCATGTCGAGACATCGGCCGGGATCATCCTGCCCGACGACTATCTGACGGCGGTGGCTGCGGCCGCCCATGAGGTGGGGGCGATCTTCGTGCTGGATTGCATCGCCTCGGGCTGTGTCTGGGTGGATATGGCCGCGACGGGCGTGGATATCCTGATCTCGGCCCCGCAGAAGGGCTGGTCCTCGACGCCCTCGGCGGGCCTTGTGATGATGTCGGAGCCTGGGCGCGCACGGGTGATGGAGACGCAGTCCAACAGCTTCGCCATCGACCTGAAGAAATGGCTCTCGATCATGGAGACCTATGAGGGGGGCGGGCATGCCTATCACGCGACCATGCCCACCGACAGCCTGCGCGCCTTCCGCGACACGATGGCCGAGACGAAGGCCTATGGATTCGACAGGCTGAAGGCGGCGCAATGGGCGCTGGGTGACGCTGTGCGTGCGATACTGGCCGAAAAGGGCGTGCGCTCGGTGGCGGCACCGGGCTTTGGCGCGCCGGGTGTGGTGGTGAGCTATACCGACGACCCCGAGATCCAGAACGGCAAGCGATTCATGGCAGAGGGGATGCAGATCGCGGCGGGCGTGCCGCTGCAATGCGACGAGCCTGCGGATTTCCGCACGTTCCGGCTGGGGCTTTTCGGGCTGGACAAGCTCTATGATGTGGAGGGAACGCTGGCGCGGCTGAAGGCGGTGCTCGACCGGGTGCTCTGACGGGCGTGCACTGACGGGCGGCCTGCCCCTGTCTGCGGATCGGCGCGCAATATGTAGGGCGGGGTGCACCCCGCCCCTCCTGCGGGCACCGGCAGTGGCGGGGTGAACCCCGCCCTCATGCCAAGCCCCAGGCGCATGAGGCCGCGACGCACCGGGGTTGCGCCGTGGAGCGCGCCGATCCCCGCTGCGCGCAAGGCGCGCAGGGCGGGGTTCCCTCCCATCGACATGCGGTTGAGCGCGTCGATCCCCGCCACCCGCAGCATCACCTCGGGATGACGCCTCTGCGCGTAGCGATCCAACATCGCCTGATCGCCCAGGCCTTCGGGCCGCGCCCGGGCCAGGTCCAGAAGACAGGCCGCATCGGCCAGGCTCATGTTCAGTCCCTGCGCCCCGATCGGGGGCACGACATGGGCGGCCTCGGCCATCAGTGCCGCGCGTGGGCCGGTCATCCGGTCGGCAATCCGGCTGATGATCGGCCAGACCTGTCGCGGGCCGGCCAGCCGTAACGCCCCCTGAACACCGGCCGAGCGTTCGGTCGCGATCGCCTCGAATTCAGCCACCGGCAGACGGGCCAGCCGCATCACTTCGGGCCCGGCCTCCATCCAGACCACCGCCGAACAGGGCCGCCCCTTGTGATCGGGAAGCGGTACCAGCGTGAAGGGACCGCCCCTTCGGTGCACTTCGGTCGAGACATTCTCGTGCGGCTGATCATGCGTCACGCAAAAGACCACCGCCTTCTGCCCGTAACGCATCGTCCTGGCCCCGATCCCGAGGGCGGCGCGCACCGCCGATTCGCGCCCGTCCGCCCCGATGAGCAGCCGCGCCGCGACCCGGGTGCCGTCGCTCAGCCGCACGAGGGCCGCCTCCTCGCGCGCGACCAGCCCGGCAAAGCCGGTGCCGGGGCGGAAGTCCACATCGGGCAACTCCGCCAGTCGTGCCACCATCTCGCGCCGCAAAAGCCAGTTGGGCAGGTTCCAGCCGAAGGGCTGGTCGCCCAGATCGCGCGCCTCGAAATCGCGCCGGATGCGCGGCACCGGCTGTGCACCGCCCGCATCGACGATCCGCATCACCTGCAGCGCCGTGGCATGGGGGGCAAGCCGAGGCCAGAGGCCGGCCTCGGTCAGGAAGGCGCGCGCCGGTTGCAGGAAGGCGGTCGACCGCAGGTCGGCGCCTTCGGCCGTGGCTTCGGTCACCGGGGGGGCGGGGTCCACAAGCATCACGCGGAAACCGGCTGCGCCGAACGCGGCCGCCGCACTCAGACCCGCGACACCGCCGCCGGCGATCAGGATATCGGTTTCGGTTCTTTCCATGACGTCAGAGCTAGGCCGCCTTTGCCGGTGGGGGAAGGGGGCTCAGGCCACCTGCGACAGAAAGGCCGTCAGATCATCGGTATGGTGATGGATATGGTCTTGCGGCCATGGCTCGGGCGCGACATGCACGGTCAGCATGCCCATCGCATGGGGTGCGGCAAGGTTGCGCTGGTCGTCCTCGAACATCGCACCCCGGTCGGGGGCAAGGCCGTCCAGCGCGAAGATGGCCTCGAAGGCGGCCTGTTCGGGCTTGGGACGGAACCCGGCATGTTCCACCCCGTAGACCGCATCGAATACCCCTGCGAGCCCGCGCGCCTGCAGCACCCGCAGCGCGTGGCCTTCCGAGCCGTTGGTATAGACGATCCGCCGCCCCGGCAGGGCCGCGATCCGCGCTGCAAGCGGTGGGTCGGGGGCAAGATGCGACAGGTCGATCTCGTGCACCTCGTCCAGATAGGGCAGGGGGTCCATGCCGTGTTCGGCCATGAGCCCGGCCAGCGTGGTGCCGTAGCGGACCCAGTAATCGGACCGCAGGCGGTCGGCCTCGGCCTCGGTCAGGCGCAGTTCGCGCGCCACATAGGCCGTCATGCGCCGCTCGATCTGGTCGAAGAGGCGCGCGGAGGGCGGGTAGAGCGTGTTGTCCAGGTCAAAGACCCAGGCCCGGACATGGGCGAAAGAGGCGGCGATCATGGCCGAAGCCTAGGAGCGGGGCGGTGGGTGCGCAAGGCTGTGCTTGAACGATGCGGCCGGGCGGGCTTAGGCTGTGGCATCAAGTTGTGAGGTAAGCCCGGTGGCCGACATGTCCCCCCCGCCCGCGCAGAAGGATGCCTATGCGCTGATCCTCGAGGCGATCGACGGCGGGCAGTACCGCCCCGGCGACCGGCTTGTGGAAAGCGAACTGGCCGAGCGGTTCGGCGTCTCGCGCACGCCGATCCGCGAGGCGCTGCAGCGGCTGGAAACGCAGTCGCTTTTGTCGCGCGACCGGCGGTCGCTGATCGTGGCATCGCTCGATCACAACCAGATGGCCGAGCTTTACGTGGTGCGCGGCGCGCTCGAGGGGCTGGCGGCGCGGCTGGCGGCGCGCCATGCAACGCCCGAGGAGGTGCGCGTCCTGCGCGACATGCTCGAGGCGGACGAGGCGCTGGTTGCCGATCCCGAAGCGCTCAGCCGTGCCAACCGGCGGTTTCACAAGCAGATCCATCTGGCCTCGCACAATCGCTTTCTGGTGCAGCAGCTTGACCTTGTGCACCGGTCGATGGCGCTTCTGGCCCATACCTCGATCGCGGCCGAAGGGCGGTCGCGCGACACGCTGGATGAACATGCCGCCATCGTCCGCGCGATCGAGGCGGGCGACGGGGACGCTGCCGACAAGGCATTGCGCGACCATATCTCGAAGGCGTTCATCACTCGGCTTCGGCTTGATGCGGCGAAGGTCGAAGCAGCGGAGTGAGCGGGATCGTGATCGTGGGCTTGTCGATGCCGTGGGTCGTCTTGTCCCAGGAAAAGGGATCGACCACGGCCTGCCAGAGCGCGCGCCAGACCGCGACGGTGGCCAGCGGAAAGTAAAGCTGCAGCATCGGGATCCACCAGGCCAGCCGCGGCTTTCCCGCGCGCCGCGTCGCGATGATCAGCACCACGACATTGGCCGCCCCCCCCATGATCAGCGCAGCGACCAGCGCCACGACCGCCGCCTGAGGCCAGCCCTGGGCAAAGGGATGGGGCAGGGCGACGGCCATCAGCAGAAAACTCCACAACAGGGGAGCAAGCGCAAACTGGACGATGGCGCCCAGATAGACCAGCTGCACCCCGAGGAACCGCCATGCCCCCAGATCGCGCCAGAGCGCTACGGGATCGCGCATATGCACCGACCAGGTCACTGCATAGCCCTTGAGCCAGCGGGTGCGCTGGCGCACCCAGGGCCAGGGCCGGGCCGTCGCCTCTTCCTGGGTGACGATCGACAGAAGCTCGGTCCGATAGCCGCGGCGGGCCAGGCGCAGGCCCAGATCGGCATCCTCGGTCACGTTGTGGGCATCCCAGCCGTGCACATCCTCGAGCGCGTGGCGGCGCAGGAACAATGTCGTGCCCCCCAGAGGCACCACCAGCCCCAAGCGCGCCAGCCCCGGCAGCACGACCCGGAACCAGCCAGCATATTCCAGCGTGAAGCACCGTGCGAGCCAGTTCGACTGGCTGTTGAAATAGTCGAGCATCCCCTGCAGGCAGGCCACATCCGGGCCGCGCCGGGCGAACCGCCCGACGACGCGGTGGATGTGGTCGGGGGCGGGCATGTCCTCGGCGTCATAGATGCCGATGATCGTGCCGCGCGCGAAGTTCAGTGCATAGTTCAGCGCGCGCGGCTTGGTCCTGAGCGTGCCCCTGGGCACCGAGATGATCTGCACCCAGTCGGGCACCTCGGCCGCCTCGAGGGCTGCGCGGGTCATGACGTCATTGTCCTCGAGGATGAGGCAGAGGTCGAGAAGGTCGCGCGGGTAATCCAGCGCCGAGAGCCGCATCATCAGATGCGAGGCCACGCCGGTTTCACGGTAGAGCGGCACGAGGACCGACACGACCGGCAGCCGCAGGGGCGAGACTTCGGGCCGGCTGCCACGCGCCGGGCGGGCGGTGGCCGCCGCAGCCGTCAGGCGCAGTGCCTGCCCCAGCAAGAGCACCAGCACGGCAAGCGAGGTCAGGGCCGAAAGCGTCATGACCGGGGCAACGGCCAGCGCGAAGACAAGGCCCAGCATGACAAGGGTCACGGGCAGGTAACGGCGGGTTGCCGTGCGGTGGGTCAGCGGACGGCGGCAGCTTTCCTGTGCCGGAACGCAGGTTTCGGCGGTCTCGACAAGCTCGGCCCCGGCGACCGAGACAAGTGCGGCGCGCAGCTCGGCCTCGGGCGCATGGGCCATGCGGATCGGCCCGAAGATCGCCGTCAGCCGATCGAGATGGCGGCGCACCTGCCCCGGGCGGGCGGTCAGCACAACCGTCGCCCCGCCCCGCTTTTGCCAGGGCAAGAGCCCGTGACGCAGGCATTCGGCGGCGCCAAGACGCCGGATCAGCAGCGGATCGGGCGGGCAGGCCGTCAGATCGGCGCCTGGAAAGCCCGCCGCCGCCGCGGCGCCTGCGTCCAGACAGGGAAGGCGCTGCTGCCCCATATGATCGACCGGACGCGGCCGGCCGGGCCTGCGCAGGTCAGGGGCTGCAAGACGCGCGTCACGCCGCTGGATCCGTCCGGCCATTCCTGCACCCTCTGCAAGCTTCTGCGCGGCCAGAGGTGCCTCATCAAGGTTAAGGAAGGCTTAAGTGCCGAGGGCGCCCGTCAGGACGGTGTCCCGCGCCGGGCGGCATCCATCGCGTCGGCGAAACGTTCGAACAGATAGTAGCTGTCCTGCGGGCCGGGGCTGGCCTCGGGGTGGTACTGCACCGAGAACACCGGCCGGTCGGTCATGCGGATGCCGCAGTTCGACCCGTCGAACAGGCTCGCATGCGTCTCGATCACGCCCGCGGGCAGGGTCTGGCTGTCCACGGTGAAGCCGTGGTTCATCGAGGTGATCTCGACCTTGCCCGTCTCGAGATCCTTGACGGGATGGTTCGCGCCGTGATGGCCGTGGTTCATCTTCACGGTCCGCGCGCCAAGCGCCAGTGCCAGCATCTGATGGCCAAGGCAGATGCCGAAGACCGGCATAGACGACCGCTCGAGCACCGCGCGAATCATCGGCACGGCATAGGCCCCGGTCGCCGCCGGATCGCCGGGTCCGTTCGACAGGAAAAGGCCGTCGGGGTCGTGCGCGAGCACATCCTCGGCGGTGGCGGTCGCCGGCAGGACGATGACATCCGCCCCGGCCGAGGCGAGGCAGCGCAGGATGTTGCGCTTGGCCCCGTAATCGACGGCGACGACACGGTGCCGAGGTTCGGTCTGGCGGGCATGGCCACCGGGCCAGGCCCAGCGCTTTTCGTCCCAGCGATAGCTCTGGCGGCAGCTGACCTCACGCGCGAGATCGACGCCGACAAGGCCGGGGAAGGCGCGCGCGGCGGCGACGAGGCCTTCGAGATCGAACCGCCCCTCCGGATCATGGGCAAGGGCCACATGCGGCGCGCCCTGCTGGCGGATCGCGCGGGTCAGGCGGCGGGTGTCGACACCGCCCAGCGCGATCCGGCCGTGCCGCGTCAGCCACGACGACAGGTCTTCGGTCGCGCGCCAGTTCGACGGATCGGTCGGATCCCATTTCACGATCATGCCGGCGGCGACGGGATCGGCGGTCTCCTCATCCTCTGCGTTGGTGCCGGTGTTGCCGATATGGGGGAAGGTGAAGGTCACGACCTGCCCGGCATAGGAGGGATCGGTCATGATCTCCTGATAGCCGGTCATCGCGGTGTTGAAGCACAACTCGGCCGTGGTCTGGCCGGTGGCCCCGAAGCCGTGGCCGTAGAACAGCGTGCCATCGGCCAGCGCAAGGCAGGCGGTCGGATGGGCCTGCGATTGTGGCCGGCCGGGGGCCGGGATGACGGGAAGCGGGGTCTGGGTCACGGGGCGCGGTCCCTCGAGGTTGCGGCGGGGCCTGTTGGCGTCCGTCTCTAGAAGCCGCCCCCCGCAGGGTCAAGGCGGGATCACGGGCGCAGCGGGCCGGGCCCATGACAGAGCAACTTGTCCACGCGTGTTCCGGGGCGCGCGTACCGCCCGGCCCTTGGGGCGGTGCCGGCACAAGAGTCAGGAGGATGCGCCGCGCGCAGCTTTCTCGGCGATCCCCGATTGCCCGGCGCGCCGGGCAAGTTCGGCCTCGATCCGCGCCAGATCGACGCCACGGGCCGCACACATGACAAGCAGGTGGTAAAGCACATCGGCCGCCTCGGCTGTCAGCCGGTCGGGATCGCCCTTGATCGCCTCGATCACCGCCTCGACCGCCTCTTCGGCGAATTTGCGCGCGCAGACCTCGGGGCCACGCGCCAGCAGGGCTGCCGTCCAGGAGCTTTCGGGCGGCGCATCCCGCCGCGCCTGGATCCTGCGGGCCAGATCGGCAAGGGTGCCGCCCGGCGGGCCTGCAATCGGGTCGTCCGGGGTCATGTCAGCCTCATGGGGATACCGGCCGCCGCCATATGCGCCTTGGCCTCGCCGATGGAATAGGTGCCGAAGTGAAAGATCGAGGCGGCCAGCACCGCGCTTGCATGCCCCTCGCGCACCCCCTCGACAAGGTGATCGAGCGTGCCGACGCCACCGCTTGCGATCACGGGAATGTCCACCGCATCGGCGATCGCGCGGGTCAGCGGGATGTTGAAGCCCGCCTTGGTGCCGTCGCGATCCATCGAGGTCAGCAGGATCTCGCCCGCGCCCTTTCCGGCCACGGTCCGGGCAAAGGCCACCGCGTCGATGCCCGTGGGCCGCCGCCCGCCATGGGTGAAGATCTCCCACCGGCCCGGTGCCACGGTCTTGGCGTCGATCGCGACGACGATGCATTGCGCGCCGAACCGATCGGCCGCCTCGGCCACGACATCGGGATCGGCAACGGCCGCCGAATTGAAGCTGACCTTGTCGGCACCGGCCAACAGCAATGCCCGCACGTCGTGATGCGTCCGCACCCCGCCGCCCACGGTCAGCGGCATGAAGCAGGTTTCGGCCGTGCGGGTGACAAGGTCGTACATCGTGCCGCGATTTTCATGCGTGGCGTGGATGTCGAGGAAGCAAAGCTCATCCGCGCCGCCTGCGTCATAGGCCCGTGCGGCCTCGACCGGGTCTCCGGCATCGACCAGATCGACGAAGTTCACACCCTTGACGACACGGCCATCGGACACGTCGAGACAGGGGATGATCCGGGTTTTCAGCATGGGCGTCGTCCTTTTCGCGGCCTTCTACCCCTCGCACCCGTGCAGGTGAAGGGCGCCCTCAAGCGCGGGCCCGGCCGAGTGCCGCCAGCGCCTGCGTCAGGTCGAGCGCCCCGTCATAAAGCGCCCGCCCCGAGATGGCCCCTGCGATCACGCCCGTGTCGCGCAACGCGACCAGATCGTCCAGCGACGAGACGCCGCCCGAGGCGATGACCGGCACGCCAACGGCCGGGGCCAGCGCCTCGGTCGCGGCGACATTGGGCCCGCCCATCGCACCGTCGCGCAGGATGTCGGTATAGATGATCGCGGCGACCCCGGCGTCTTCGAAGCTTTGCGCAAGCCCGGTCGCGGTCACATCGGTCACTTCCGCCCAGCCGCGCGTGGCGACCCGTCCCTCGCGCGCGTCGATCCCCACCGCGACCTGTCCGGGAAAGGCGCGGGCCGCCTCGCGCACCAGGCCAGGGTTCTCGACCGCGACGGTCCCCAGGATGACGCGGGCCAGCCCGCGCGACAGCCAGCCCTCGATCGTGGCCATGTCGCGGATGCCGCCGCCCAGTTGCGCGGGCGTGCCGGGGCAGGCGGCAAGGATCGCCTCGACCGCGGCACCATTGACCGGCTGACCGGCGAAGGCGCCGTTCAGATCGACCAGATGCAGCCACTCTGCCCCGGCCGCGACAAAGGCACGGGCCTGTGCGGCGGGATCGTCGTTGAAGACGGTCGCGCGGTCCATCTCGCCATGCACAAGGCGTACGGCCTGCCCGTCCTTGAGGTCGATCGCAGGATAGAGGATCATTGCGGCACCTGTGTTTGGCCCTTGGCCCCGCCCCTAACCACGCGCATCTCGGGATGCAACACCGTCCCGTCGGGTGGGCAAGGCGCAGGTGCCGCAACACCTGTCGCCGACCTATGCCCCCCCCCCCTTGGGCCGCTCAGCCGCCGTGACGGCGCAGAAGGCTGTACTGGAAATTCTGCCGGTTGCCCTTGGGTGTCACATGCGTATGTCGCGCCCATGAGACCGGAGCAAGTGCCCCGTCCGACAGATGCCCGACCTCGGCGGCCAGCGCGTCGGGCGTGTAGCGCACGACCGGCAGCCCCGAACAGCGCTCGGGCCCGTCCTCGGCAAAGGTCGCGATCAGCGCGTGTCCTGCGGGGGCCAGCGCCGCAAGCAGGGTAGCGACATAGGCTGCCCGGTCCGCAGGTTCCGTCAGGAAATGAAAGACGGCACGGTCGTGCCAGACGTCAAATCGCGTCGGGGGCGTCCACCGCGTCACATCCGCCACGATCCAGGTGACCTGATCGGACCTGTCGCCCAACCTTGCGCGGCTGACCGCAAGCGCTGCCCCGGACAGGTCCAGCACGCAGATCTGTGCCACCCCGGCCGCCAGAACCGCATCGACCAGCCGCGAGGCGCCGCCGCCGATGTCGACAACCCTGCTGTCTGGCCCGAGCAGGGGGCCGATCATCGACATCGACAGGTCGGGCCGATCCTCGAACCAGGTCAGGGCCGCATCCGGCCGTGCCCCGTAGACGTCGTCCCAGTGAACCTGATCGCTCATCGCCTGATCCCCACCATCCCTCGCACAACGCTAGTCCCCGCACCGCGCCTTGCGCAAGCCGGTCTGCCGCACGATCCCGCGGGGTGACCAGGTCCCGCGCAGCACCCGCGCCCTCTTGACCGCCCCGCGTCGATCCCCCAATCACACCGGCATGATCCCGCATGACAAGCTCGACCAGCTGATCCAGCGCTTCCGCTTCCTCGAGGCGAAGCTGCAATCCGACGTGCCCGCCTCCGAGATCGTGGCGCTCAGCCGCGAATATGCCGATTTGCGCCCCGTCGTGGCCACGGTCGAACAGTTCCGCGCCCTGTCCCGGGAATGCGCCGCGACCGAGGCGATGCTGACCGACCCCGAGATGCGCGCCCTGGCCGAAGAAGAGCTTCCCCTCCTGCGGTCCCGCCTGACCGAGGCCGAACACGATGTCCGCCTCGCGCTGCTCCCGCGGGATGCCGCCGACGCCCGCCCCGCCATGGTCGAGATCCGCCCCGGCACAGGTGGCGAGGAAGCGGCCCTTTTCGCCGCCGATCTGGCCCGCATGTATCAGCGCTATGCCGAGGCGCGCGGCTGGTCCTTCGAAGTGATCGAGGAACAGACGACCGAGATCGGCGGCCTGAAGGAGCTTGTTGCCCGCGTGGCGGGCGAGGGGGCCTTTGCCCGGCTGAAATACGAAAGCGGCGTCCACCGCGTCCAGCGCGTGCCCGCGACCGAGGCGGGGGGGCGCATCCATACCTCGGCCGCCACCGTCGCCGTCCTGCCCGAGGCCGAGGAGGTGGACGTGCGGATCGACCCCGCCGAGATCCGCATCGACACGATGCGCGCAAGCGGCGCGGGCGGCCAGCATGTCAACACGACCGATTCGGCCGTGCGGATCACCCATTTGCCCACCGGGATCGTCGTCACCTCGGCGCAGAAGTCGCAGCATCGTAACCGCGAACTGGCGATGAACGTGCTGCGCGCGCGGCTTTACGATCTGGAACGCCAGCGCCTGCACGGCGCGCGGGCGGCCGACCGCAAGAGCCAGGTCGGAACGGGGGATCGGTCCGAGCGCATCCGCACCTACAACTTTCCCCAAGGCCGCATGACCGACCATCGCATCAACCTGACACTCTACCGGCTGGACCAGATCATGTCGGGCGATCTGGACGAGGTGATCGAGGCACTGACCGCCGATG
>JAFIEN010000111.1 GCA_020832515.1 Rubellimicrobium sp.
CGGGCCGATCAGCCCGGTGATCGACCCTTTGGCGATCTCGAGCGAGGCACCGTCAACGGCGTGAAACCCGCCGAAATGCTTGTGCAGATCTTCGACGACGATCATTCGCAACTCCCTGTCGGCCGGATGTTACGCGCAGGACACGTCGCAGGGGTGCGATGCGTGCCGGTGCCCGCCGCCCGGCCTTTTTTGATTACGCAACGGCCCGGGGGGGTTGCCCCCGGGCCGTCACCCTGTCGTTCAGGGTCGGATCAGCGGAAACGGACGGTGACGATCTCGCCGTCCTGGATCTCGATCTCGCGGTAGTTGCCGGCCGATTCGCCGGGTTCGATCAGGGCCACGGCCGATGCGCCGATGAAGTTGATATCTTCGCCGGCACTGATCAGTTCCATCGCACGGGCCAGTTCGCCGGGCAGGATCTCTTCGCCCGGTTCATTGGCCAAGCCCATGATGTAGCCCTTGAAGTCCTGCGAGTCGGTCGAACCCGCCTTGTGCATGGCCAGAAGGATCAGCGCCATCGCATCGTAGCTTTCCGGGGCGAAGGCCGAGGTGCCGTCGAAGCCCGCTTCCGCGGCCATGCCCTGGAAGATCTCGGCGCCGGGCGAGTCGGTGCCGGGGAACTGGCCGAAGGACCCGTTCAGGCCATCGCCGATGTCATCGACCAGCGCCTGTCCGACCATGCCGTCGGGCAGAACGAACGTATCGAAGGCCCCGGTGTCGAGTGCGGCGCGGATGATGCCGCGGCCACCCTGGTCGGTGTAGCCTGCGACGACCAGGATCTCGCCACCGGCGGCGGCAAGGGCCGCAACCTCGGCCGAATAGTCGGCGCGGCCGTCTTCATGGGCGGCGTTGATCGTGACCGTGCCGCCGGCGGCGGTGAAGGCGGCCTCGAAGCTGTCGGCCAGACCCCGGCCATAGTCGTTGTTGGTATAGGTCAGGGCCACCGTGGTGAAGCCCCGCTCGAGGATGACTTCGGTCATCACGACACCCTGACGGGCGTCCGAGGGGGCGGTGCGGAAGAACAGCCCGTCATCATCGGCGGTGGTGAAGCCCGGCGATGTGGCCGAGGGCGAGATCATCACGATCCCGTTCGGGCGCGCGACGTTCTGCAGCACGGCCATGGTCACGCCCGAGCAATCGGCGCCCATGATCGCATGCACGTTCTCGGAGGTGACCAGGCGTTCGGCGGATGCCGTGCCGGCGGCCGCGTCGCCGCAGGTCGAATCCCCGCGGGTGGTGACGATCGAGGCACCATCCATGAATGTGCCTGCTGCATTGATCTCTGCCGCGGCCATCTCGGCACCGGCGGCCATCCAGGGCGTGATCGATTCCAGCGGGCCGGTGAAGCCCAGCAGGATCCCGATCCGCACCTCGTCCTCGGCCAGCGCGGGCCCCGCAAGAAGCGCGGTCGCCGCACTTGCCATCAGAAACTTCTTCATGTTTCGTCTCCCTGACGTTTTTTGGTGGTGATCCGGACGTTATCCAGAAGTCTCGGAATTGAAAAGCCCGCGATTGCGCAGGTCCGCCGCAGCAATCGGGACGGGGCCGGCTGCCCGATACCGCACCTGCCGCAGGTCTGATGCGGCACATCAGATCGACAGCCGCGCGCTTTGCGTTCCCCTCTCGCGATATGGGGTGGTCCCGTAATGCGCCCGGTAGCATTTCGAGAAATGCGAGGGCGACGCAAAGCCGCAGGCCAGGGCGACGTTGATCACGCTCATGTCGGTCTGCATCAGAAGGTTGCGCGCCTTGGACAGGCGCAGTTCCATGTAATAACGTTTGGGGCTGCGGTTGAGATAGCGGCGAAACAGCCGCTCAAGCTGGCGGGTCGACATGCCGACATCGCGGGCAAGGGTTGCCGGGCTGATCGGTTCCTCGATCGACTGTTCCATGATCTGGACAACGCGGCTCAGCTTGGGATGGCGCACCCCGATGCGTGTCGGCACCGAAAGGCGCTGGGTATCCTGATCGGTGCGGATCGCGGTGTAGATCAGCTGATCGGCGACCGAACTGGCCAGGTCCTCGCCATGATCATCCGAGATCAGCTTGAGCATCAGGTCGATGCTCGCCGTGCCGCCTGCCGTGGTGATCCGGTTGCCGTCGATCACGAAGACCGAACGTGTCAGCTTCACATCCTCGAATTCCTCGGCGAAGCTGTCCTGGTTTTCCCAGTGGATCGTGGCTTTCTTGCCGTCCAGCAGGCCCGCCCGCGCAAGGCTGTAGGCTGCGGTGCACAGGCCTGCAACGGTCACGCCGCGCCGCGCCTCGCGCCGGAGCCAGTTCAGCACCTTGCGCGTGGTGGCGGCGTTGATATCGATCCCGCCGCACAACATGACCGTGTCGTCGCGCGAAATCTCTTCAAGATCGCTGTCCAGCGCGAAGGCCGTCCCGTTCGAACAGGCGATCCGGTCGCCGCCTTCGCCCATCAGCGTCCAGCTGTAGATCGGCTTGCCTGCCATGCGGTTGGCGATCCGCAGCGCCTCGACCGCGCAGGCGAAGGACAGAAGGGTGAAATTGTCCAGCAGCACGAAGACGAAGCGCCGCGCCTTGACGGTGTCGGTCCGGTCGGAGGCAGGCTTGAGAGTGGCGTCCATCTGCTACCATGGGTGCCCCAGCTGCGCATGCTCGCGCGGCACCGTTTCGGATGTCTTGACACCATTCCGCAGGCCCCTTCAAGCGCAATCGGATGCGTCACGAGGCGTCGCTTTCCGCCAATCGGGGGGCAGGCGGCCCGCCTCGGGCGCGCGACAGTGCACATCTGCGGCCCCAACGGCGGCCCGAAGGCGGGCGCCTTTGGCTGCGCGCCGCGCCGGGCGTTTTGCGGTTGGCCCTGCAGCCGCATGTCTCTATAAGGCCCGGCGTTGCCCGATGGGGTGCGACCTGACCCGAGAGACCGTGGAGACGATGATGACCGAGTGGCACAAATCCGACTGGCGCGCCAAGCCCCGGGTGCAGATGCCCGACTATATGGACGAGGCAAAGCTGAAGGGCGTCGAGGCGCGCCTTGCCTCTTATCCGCCGCTGGTCTTTGCGGGCGAGGCGCGTCGCCTCAAGCATCTCATGGGGCAGGTCAGCCGGGGCGAGGCGTTCCTGCTGCAGGGCGGCGATTGCGCCGAGAGCTTTGCCGCCTTCAACGCCGACACGATCCGCGACACGTTCAAGGTCATGCTGCAGATGGCCATGGTCCTGACCTATGGCGCAAAGGTGCCGGTGGTGAAGGTGGGGCGCATGGCGGGCCAGTTCGCCAAGCCGCGCTCGGCGCCGACCGAGGTGGTGGACGGGGTCGAGCTTCCCAGCTACCGCGGCGATATCATCAACGGCTTCGATGCCACGCCCGAAGCCCGCGTCCCCGATCCCGACCGCATGCTGCAGGGCTATCTGCAGGCAGCGGCCAGCCTGAACCTTCTGCGGGCCTTCTCGACCGGCGGTTATGCCGATGTGCACAAGGTTCATGCCTGGACGCTGGGCTTTACCCATGCGCCCGAGGCCGAGAAATACCGCGAGATCGCGTCCCGGATCAGCGACACGCTGGAATTCATGGAAGCCATGGGCATCCGCGACGAGGCGTCGCACACGCTGCAGACGGTCGAATTCTTCACCAGCCACGAGGCGCTTCTTCTGGAATATGAAGAGGCGCTGACGCGGGTGGATTCGACCACCGGCCAATGGTTGGCCGGGTCGGGCCACATGATCTGGATCGGCGACCGCACGCGCCAGCCCGACGGGGCGCATGTCGAATTCGCCCGCGGCGTGCAGAACCCGATCGGCCTGAAATGCGGCCCCTCGATGACCTCGGGTCATCTCAAGGCGCTGATGTCGCGGCTGAACCCGCGCAACGAGGCGGGCCGGCTGACCCTGATCGCGCGCTTCGGCGCGGGCACGGTGGGCGAGCATCTGCCGCGCCTGATCCGCGCGGTGCAGGAGGAAGGGGCGAATGTCGCCTGGGTCTGTGACCCGATGCATGGCAACACGATCAAGTCGTCCTCGGGCTACAAGACCCGGCCCTTCGACGCCGTCCTGCGCGAGGTGCGCGAGTTCTTCGCCATCCACAATGGCGAAGGCACGATCCCCGGCGGCGTGCATTTCGAGATGACGGGCGCCGATGTGACCGAATGCACCGGCGGCGTGCGGGCGGTCACTGACGAGGATCTGTCGAGCCGCTATCACACGGCCTGCGATCCCCGCCTCAATGCCTCGCAATCGCTGGAACTGGCGTTCCTCGTGGCCGAGGAACTGTCACAGCGCCGCCGGAAGGTTGCTCAGGCCGAGGCGGTCTGAGACTGCGCCAGAACTCTGGCCGGGGGCCCGTGCTCCCGGCTGCGGGTCATGAAGAACCGGCGGCCGTGCCCCCGGTTCCTTCATTCAACCGTTCCGGACCACCAGCCGAAGCATGCGCGAGGCTTGCGGCAGGGTCGTCTCGGGCGCGCGGTTCGCGCCCCCACCCCCTTCGACCAGCCGCAAACGCCGTTCGCCGCGGGGCGCAAGCGGATCGCATCGGACAGGCCGGTCGGGCGAGATGTCGAACCGCTGCGCGCTGCTCGGGGCCGCGCTGTCCAATGCGATTGCGCCAAGTGTCCGATCGACGACACCTTTCGAGCCGCGCAGGGGCAGAAGCAGCAACCAGCCTCGAAGCGACCGGCGCAACAGCCGCCGCGGCGTGACAAGAGGCAGGGCGATGATGGCAGGCATGTCAAAGACCCGGTCAACCTGCATCGCAAGAATATCGCGGGATTCGGGGGTGAAGAAGACCGACAGCGGCATGCCGCGCGCCTCCATCCCCAGATAGCTGTTCAACTGCTGGCCTGCGACCCGCATCCGGACCACGCCCGGGGCAAGCCGTTCGCCGATGAACGAAAAGGGCAGGGCGCGGTCGATCCGGGCAGGGTCCACATCGGTCCTTACGGGCAGCCGGTCGCGGCCGCGCAAGACATGCCAGTAGCGCTCGAGGTCAAGAAGCAGGCCGATCCCCTCGGGGTCTTCCGTCCTGCTGCCGGATGCGCCCTGTGCAAGGCCGGCGGCCGCAAAGACGGCCCCGTCGCCACCTGGCTGGGGAGGGAGGAGATACTCCATCTGATGATCCTTCCTTGTTGGCTATCCGTCGATCCTTGTGGATCCGGGCTTTCTGCCCTGCGGATTGTCCCCGAGCCGCCTCTGTCCCGAAGCGGCACCGGGCCGAGTCACGTTTACCTCTCGTTAAGCTAGCGCCTTGCTGACCGGAAATCTCTTACCAAAGCATTAACGGGTTAATGTTTTGGGGAGGGGGCCGCCGACTTCGCCTTGCCGCGCCAGTCGATTGCGACTAGCAGGCTGACGCAGGTCCTGACCGGAGCGGCCGATGATCCGTTCGATGACAGCCTTTGCCAGTCTTGAGGGTGGCAGCCCGGCCCAACTGCGGTCCTGGGAACTGCGGGGCGTGAATGCGCGGGGCCTCGATCTGCGGCTGCGGCTGCCGGACGGGCAGGGCGGGCTGGAACAGACGATCCGTGCGCGCTTGTCGGCCCGCCTGTCGCGCGGGGCCATCAGCCTGACCCTGCGCAGCCAGAGGTTCGACGGGCAGTCCAGCCTCGTGATCGACACCGATCAGCTTGACCGGGTGCTGGCCGCGCTCGATCTGGTGCAGGAGCGGGCCTTCGCCAAGGGCGTGACCCTGGCCCAGCCGACGGCCGCGGATGTGTTGGCGCAGCGTGGCGTGATCCAGAACGCATCCCCCGATCCGCGCCCCGAAGTGGCCGCCGATGCCGCGCTTCTGTCCGAACTCGACGCACTGATCGACGCCTTCTGCGCCATGCGCGCCGCCGAAGGGCGCAGCATCGAGGCGGTCCTTTCCGCCCAGATCGACCGGATCGAGGCGCTGACGGCCGAGGCTGCCACCCTGGCCGCCGCTCGCCAGGACGAGGCGCGGGCCGCAGTCCGCAGCGCGCTGGCCCGCGTCCTGGAAGAGGTCCCCGATGCCGACGAGGCGCGGTTGGCACAGGAACTGGCGCTGATCGCGGTCAGGACGGATGTCACCGAAGAGATCGACAGGCTGTCCGCCCATGTCGCCGCCGCCCGGGCGCTGGTCGCCGAGGATGCACCGCAAGGACGTCGACTTGATTTCCTTGCGCAGGAATTCAACCGCGAGGCGAACACCCTCTGCTCGAAGGCGCAATCGGGCGAACTGACACGGGTGGGGCTTGCGTTGAAGGCGGTGATCGACCAGTTGCGCGAGCAGGTTCAGAACATCGAGTAAAGCTTGAGATATGGATCGCAAAAGACTGGGATTACTCATCATTATCTCGTCGCCTTCGGGCGCGGGAAAATCGACCATGGCGCGCCGGCTGCGGGATTGGGATCCGGCGATCCGCTTCTCTGTCTCGGCCACCACGCGCGCGCCCCGGCCGGGCGAGGTGGACGGGCAGGACTACCATTTCCGCAGCCCCGAGGCCTTCGAGGCGATGGTTGCGGCGGGAGAGATGCTGGAACATGCCACGGTGTTCGGCAACCGCTACGGCAGCCCGCGCGCGCCCGTCGAGGCGGCGATGGCGGCGGGTGTGGACACGCTGTTCGACATCGACTGGCAGGGCAGTCAGCAGATCCGCGACCTGCCTCAAGGGCTGGACACGGTCTCGATCTTCATCCTGCCGCCGTCGATGGGTGAACTGGAACGCCGCCTGCGCGCGCGCGGTCAGGACAGCGACGAGGTGATCGCCGGCCGGATGGAGAAAAGCCTGTCCGAGGTCAGTCACTGGGCGGAATACGACTATGTGCTTGTGAATGACGATCCCGAACCATGCGCCCAGCGGATCATCGCGATCGTCACGGCCGAACGCATCCGGCGCAAGCGGCAGCCCTGGCTGGGTGATTTCGTCCGCGGGCTTGGGGCCGAACGGGCGGGGCAGGGCAATGCGGGGGAAGGGCTGTGATCTGGCAACTCGACGGTATCGCGCCCGAACTGGATGAAAGCGCCTGGGTCGCGCCCGGGGCGCAGGTGATCGGCAAGGTGTGCCTCATGGCCCGGACCTCGGTCTGGTTCGGGGCGGTCCTGCGGGGCGACAATGAGTGGATCACGATAGCCGAGGGGGCGAATATACAGGAAAACAGCGTCTTGCACACCGATCCTGGATTTCCGCTTGAGGTTGGTGCGGGCTGCACCATCGGCCACAAGGCAATGCTTCACGGCTGTCGGATCGGACAGAACACGCTGATCGGCATGGGGGCTGTGATCCTGAACGGTGCGGTTGTCGGGCGCGATTGCCTGATCGGGGCAGGCGCGCTGATCGCCGAGGGCAAGGTGATCCCCGACCGAAGCCTGGTGATGGGGGTGCCGGGCAGGGTGGTGCGTCCGCTCGACGATGCCGCGATCGAACGCCTGCGCGCCTCGGGTCGCAAGTATGAGGACAATGCCCGCCGGTTTCGCACCGGTCTGAAGGCGGTATGACATGACAGGAAACGGAAACGACGATCGACGAAACACCGTCCGGCGCATCGCATGGCCGGAGTCCCGGTCGCGGCCGGTCGCGACGCCCCTGCCGCCGTCCGTCGTCTATCGCGCCGCCCAGCCCGATGCGATGGATGCGCAATACCTCGAGGGCACAGGCTATACCTACGCCCGCGAAGGCCATCCCAATGCCGAAGTTCTGGCAGCCAAGATCGACGCGCTGGAGGGGGCAACCGGCGGGATCGTGACCGGATCGGGCATGTCGGCCATCGGCGCCGTTCTGCTGGGCCTTCTCAAGAGTGGCGACCATGTGCTTGGTGGAAATCAACTTTATGGCCGGTCCCTTCGGCTTTTGACTCAGGATCTGCCACGTCTTGGCATCGAAACCTCGCTTGCCGATCCGACGGATGCGGCGGCGATGGCGGCTGCGCTGCGCCCCAATACCCGGCTGATCCTGGTCGAGACCGTTTCCAACCCGACCCTTCGCGTGGCGGATATGGAGGGTATCCTTGGCCTGTCCAGGGCATCGGGCACGCTTCTCGCGGTGGACAACACCTTTACCACGCCGCGCCTTTACCGCCCGCTTGAACAGGGGGCGGATATCGTCATCCATTCGGTGACCAAGCTTCTGGCGGGCCATTCGGATGCGACGTTGGGTTATGTGGCGGCGCGCGACCCGGAGGTGGCCCTGGCACTTGCCACCGCCAACGCCAGCTGGGGGCTGACGCCCAGCCCGTTCGACTGCTGGTTGGCCGAGCGGGGTTTGCAGTCGTTCCAGCTCCGCTTTGACCGCGCGCAGGCCAATGCCGCCTTGCTTGCCGAGGCGCTGGCCGATTGTCCGGGCATCCTGCGGGTGATCTATCCCGCGCGGCCCGATCATCCCGACCACAACCGGGCAACCGGGCTTCTGGGCGGGCAGGGCGGCAACATGCTCAGTTTCGAGCTGGAGGGCGGGAGGGCAGCCGCCAATGCGCTTGTCCGCGCCTGCCCCGACATCCCTTTCGCCCCCACGCTGGGTGATGTGGCCACGACACTGTCGCACCCTGCTTCATCCTCGCATCGCGGCCTGACACCCGAGGGCCGGGCGGAAATCGGCGTCACCGAGGGGTTCTTCCGTGTCTCGGTCGGGATCGAGGAGCCGGACCTTGTGATCGGGGAATTGACGCGGGCCGTGCGTGAAGCGGTCAGGTGCTGAAGTTGTTGCGTTGGGTTCGATTTGCAGTGCAAGTCAATGATATAATGATATATTCGTGGTCTTGAAATCTCCTTCCAGGATCCGGCCGGGGTTCCGGGTTGGCTGATCGTCAAGGCCTGCGGCAGGATCGACCGGACCACGCACCTTTTGCAAGGTCCTTGCGGCCGCATGACGGAAAAGCCGACGGAGCGGCAAACGGTGATGAGACTGTTACAATCATGGCGCAAACGAAGGCTGCGGCAGGGTGCGGCTCAGCCCATCGGATCTTTGCGGGGGAAGGGGGCAGGGATGGCGGTCACGATCTCGGCGGTGATTGCAGCGGTGCCGGTGCCGGTTCTCATGATCGACGGGCAGGAACGGATTGTCGCGCTCAACCCGCCGGCGCAGGCGCTGTTCGGGATCGACGGCACGGGTCGCCATTACATCACGGTGCTGCGGCAGCCGGCCGTGCTTGACATCATTGAACAGACCTTGCGCGACGGTGCCTTCCGACAGGCGCGCTATCTTGGGGCCGAGGGCGGGCGCGATACCACATGGAGGGTGACTGCCGCAGGCGTCGAGGCCGATGGCGGCCATCTGATGCTGGTCAGCTTCGAGGATCTGACCGCTCTGGAAGAGGCCGGGCAGATGCGGCGCGACTTCGTTGCCAATGTCAGCCATGAGTTGCGCACGCCGCTTACGGCACTTCTGGGCTTCATCGAGACGCTCAATGGCGCTGCCCGCGAAGACTCCGTCGCCCGCGAACGCTTTCTTGCCATCATGAAGCACGAGGCCGCCCGCATGGCGCGGCTTGTCGACGACCTGCTGTCGCTCAGCCGTGTCGAGGCGGAAGAACGGATGCGGCCGCTGGTGCCGGTCGATCTGCCCGGGGTGCTGGAACAGGTGATCACGTCCTTCGAACCGCTCGCGCGGGAAGCCGGCGTCAAGCTGACCCGCCGCATCGCACCAGATCTGCCCGAGGTTCCGGGCGATGCGGGGCAGTTGCGGCAAGTCGTGAACAACCTGATTGAGAATGCGATCAAATACGGCGGCACCGGCGGCACGGTCGAGATCGAACTGACCGGACCTTCGCCCGAGCCTTCGTTGCGCGGTGACGGGATTCGGCTTGTGGTGACGGATCACGGCGACGGCATTGCCGCGCATCACATCCCGCGGTTGACCGAGCGCTTCTACCGGATCGACAGCCACCGCTCGCGCGAGGTGGGCGGGACGGGGCTTGGCCTTGCCATCGTTAAACATATCGTCAACCGGCACCGCGGACGCCTCAGGATCGAGAGCGAGGCCGGACAGGGGAGCAGGTTCAGCGTCATCCTGCCGGTGTGACTGGCATGTCGGTCGATCTGTATGTCGCATAAGATGTATTATGTTAAGTAATGCGACTGTCGCTTTTGCCTCGTGCATCGGCCAGTCGGTGCTAGAACGCCATGATGACACGGTTGACCGACATTCTGAACGCAGTGGTCAATGCCGGCTCGGTCGAAGAGCTGTGGTCGCTGCATCTTGAAACGATGGTCGGTTACGGCTTCGACCGGCTGATCTACGGCTTCACGCGCTATCGGTCCGGTTCATCGCTTGGCGATCCGCAGGATTGGGTCGTGCTGACCAACCATCCGCCGGCTTATGTCCGGCCCTTCATCGACGGTGGTCTGCTGTTCCATTCGCCCATGCTGCGTTGTGCGCTGGGGAATGATGGCGCCTGTTCATGGAGCTGGGCGCAGGATCCGGCGCGGCGCGAGGCTTTCACGGCGTCCGAGTTGAACGAGATCGAGTTCAACCGCAGCATGGGCGTCACGGCCGGCTATACGATCAGTTTCCGGTCGCTTTCGGCGCGGACAAAGGGCGCCATCGGCCTGACCGCGCCCGCCGGGACACCTCAGACAAAGGTGGATGCGCTCTGGACGCAGCATGGCGACGCGATCATCGTGATCAACAATGTCATGCATCTCAAGCTGTTGACCCTGCCCTATTCAGGCGCCCGGTCTCTGACACAGCGTCAGCGCGAGGTGCTGCAATGGGTCGGCGATGGCAAGACGGCGCAGGACATCGCGGTTCTGCTGGGCCGTACGACGGCGACGGTGGAAAAGCACCTGCGCCTGGCGCGCGAAGCCCTCGATGTCGAGACGACGGCACAGGCGGTCCTCAAGGCGGCCTTCTACAACCAGATGTTCGTGCTGGACGCCTGAGCGATGCCATGCGGGCCGGGCCGGCCCCCCGATACCGGAAAAATGCGGAACGCCGCCCGTCAGGGGGCGGCGTTTGCATGTCTTGTCAGTGGCTTGTGATGCGCACCTAACCTTTGGCGACCTTTGCCACCTCGGCGGCGAAATCCTCTTCGACCTTCTCGATCCCTTCACCCACTTCAAGGCGCACAAAGCCCGTCACGGCGACGCCGGCTTCCTTGGCCGCCTGTTCAACGGTCAGATCGGGATTGATGACGAAGGCCTGTCCCATCAACGTCGACTCGGCCACGAATTTCTTCATCCGGCCGGGGATGATGTTGTTGTGGATCACCTGTTCGGGCTTCGGCTTGGCGGCGGTCGCATTCTCTTCCAGCGCCTTGGCGGTCTGGATCTCAAGCTCCTTGGCCAGCACGGCCTGGTCCAGATCGCTCTCGGACAGCGCCAGAGGATTTGCCGCGGCGACATGCATCGCGATCTGGCGGCCGATGCCGTTGTCCGCACCGTCAAGCGCGACAAGCACGCCGATCTTGCCCATGCCGTCGGTGGCCGCGTTATGGATGTAGGAGACGACCGTCTGCCCCTCGATCGCGGCCATGCGGCGCAGGGTCATGTTCTCGCCGATCTTGGCGATCGCATTGGTCACGACCGTTTCGACTGCCGTGCCGTCGATCTCGACGGCCTTCAGGGCGTCAAGATCGCCAGCATCCAGCGCGGCCTTGGCGATGGAACCGACCATGGCCTGAAACTCGGCGTTCTTCGCGACGAAATCGGTTTCCGAGTTCACCTCGACGGCGACCCCCCTGCCCCCGTGGACTGCCACGCCCACCAGGCCCTCGGCCGCGGTGCGGCCCGATTTCTTGGCGGCCTTCGCAAGGCCCTTGGTGCGCAGCCAGTCGACCGCGGCCTCCATGTCGCCATTGGTTTCGGTCAACGCCTTCTTGGCGTCCATCATGCCCGCGCCGGTCTGTTCGCGCAGTTCCTTGACCATGCTTGCCGTGATCGACATGCTTCTCTCCATTTCAAACAGGTTTTCCCGGGCGGGACATGCCCCCGCCCGGTATCAGAATTGCGACAGTCGGACCGGGTCAGGCCGATGCGGCCTCCGAACCGGGGGG